>SXHT01000141.1 GCA_005773095.1 Planctomycetaceae bacterium | reverse complement strand
TGCCGACGTTGATCAAGGTGTCAATTCGCGGATTGAGGCCGAGCTGCTCGATGTCAACGGAAACGTGATTCCCGGTTACGAGCGGGCCAACAGCGTCGTCGCCGACCAAGACGGTCATGCGATTGCACTGTCTTGGAACGGCAATGCCAGCGGTCCGTTTGCGGGATTGGCCACGCGAGTTCGCTTTCATTTGCGCGATGCGAAAATCTTCGGTGTTTCGTACCAGGAACCGGCCGCGCCGTCGCCGCGAAAGCCGCTGGGATATTGGCGCGGCGAGGAAAGTGGAGGCACTACCGCAATCGATTGGGCGGCGCCGCAACACCACGGCGAACTGAGGGGAACCGCATCCCGCAGTGTGTTTGTGCCCACCAGTGTGGTTTCGCTTTATCAGCAGCCGAATAGTCAATCGCTGCGATTTGACGGCAATCCGGGCGAGGCGGTGGATATGGTCGACGTTGCCGAGTTGGACGTGGGCAGCGGCAGCTTCACCTTAGAGGCTTGGATTCATGCGGAGTCGGCCGACTTGGTTGGGATGTTCATTGCCGGCAAGCGAATCTCGGGCTTATTTAGCGACATCGGCTACGAACTATTGGCCCGGCAAGCCGAGGGTGGATTTACCGTCGAAATGGCGTTGCGCGCCGGTGGCTCCAGCGGATATCCACAGGCGGTCAGCCAAGTTCTGAGCGCCGGCCAGTGGCACCACCTGGCCGGTGTACGCGATACGGCCAGTGGACGCGTGAAGTTGTACGTTGATGGGTCGCTGGCCGCTGATGTTGCCGACACCACTGCCGGAGTGACCCTAAACAGCCTACAACATTTTTCGATTGGCGGCGCCATCCAGGGAGACGGAATGTTTCAGTTGCCCTTTGATGGTTGGATTGACGAAGTGCGATTGACGATGAGTGCGATTGAGCCGTCGCAGTTTCTCAGCGCGCCGCTGCCGCTAATCGGCGATCTCAATGGCGACGGCTACGTCGGCCAGGACGATTTAAACATCGTGCTGGGCAACTGGGGGCAAAACGTGCCGCCTGGCAACCGCTTGCTGGGCGATTCCAGCGGCGACGGCTTCGTCGGCCAAAACGATCTGAACCATGTCCTGGGCGATTGGGGACAAGAAGCCACCGGTGGCCTGGCCGCGATACCAGAGCCAGCCGGCTTTTTGACAGCTTCCATCGGCAGTCTCGCGTTGGTTTGGAAAAGTGTGGTGCACTCGCTCCGTCGAGTGCTTAGCCGCTTGCGAAGCGAGCGGACGGAATTGGGATGTGTTCGAGCACCCAGAGACACTACATCCGAGGTGTAATGATGAGTGTAACCATACGAACTGGACTCATAATCGCGGTGCTCTTGACCTCGTGCCGTCAACTTTTATTGGCCGTCGAACCGATCGACATTGGCCACGACTGGCAATTGCTTTTGGACGACCACGTGGTTGCTCGCTCGACGGGCCTGGACCGCGTGCTGCACCATCCGCGGCCGCGGGGCGTGGTCGTGCCGGCCGACAAGCCGTGGGAAACCTACGGCGTAGAGTTGCTGTATGGCACGCCGGTGGGTCGCCGCGACGACGGCACGTTCTACATGTTCTATCGGGCGATGTGGTGGGATCCCGGCGTGACGGAACAGTTGAAGGTGGAGAATGCAGGACTCGCTAAGTCGGACCGCGCCCACCACATGCGTTTCAGCACCGGCTATGCCACCAGCCAAGATGGAATTCATTGGAACAAGCCGAGTCTGGGCCTGACTGCCGCGCCGGCCACCATCAAAAAAGTTGGGCACTGGACGTACTCGGAGGGCGAGACGCGCGAAAACAATATCGGCGTGCCGTTGATGGATCCGGTGGACCTGGCGACTCACGGCAATGTCTCGGATCCTCAAAAGCGGTTTCTATTCCGCGTGATTCCCGATCCCACCGACCCCAGCCAACAGGCGCCTTCAACCGTCGTGGGCGCTCAATGGGAGGCGTTTTTTTCGCCCACGATCCCCGATTTTCAGAGCGATGCCCAGTGGCGCGAAAAGCTCACATCCACTGGCAGCGCCCTGAATCCCCGACGGCACTTTGTCAATTTTTGGGACGATCAGCATCAAGAGTGGGTGGCGCTGGAACAAGGGATTGTCGGCCACTGGATTCCTTCGCGTGAGATCGCCCGATTTGCTTCCAAAGACCTCAAGGACTGGACCGCCGAAGCGGCTTTGTATCCGGACTCTGCCGATCTGCACTCGCTGGATCGCTACGACGAGCCGATGACGCTGCATCCGTATTACACCGATGGCGTTGTGCTGGGGCTGTTGAGTTGGTTCCACTCGGACCGAACCGATCCCGACGGCGGTCCCATTCTGACGCCGACCGACGAGCATCCGTTCCGCTGGCCGTGGGCCCGCAAGGGAATCTGCGACACGCGAATCACGATCAGCCGCGACGGGGGAAAAACTTGGGATCGCACCGTAAGCCGCGAACCGTGGATCGCCTGTTCCACCAACGAGCACGCTTACGATCGACAGGCCTTTCGGCCGGCGCCGCCGGTGCGCGTTGGCGACGAGGATTGGTTTTACGTCACCATGATGAACGGCAATCATTTGGTGATTCGCAACAATCCCGGTCAGGACAGCTACTATCACGAGCGCGTGGTCAAGATGGAGATTGCACTCTACACGCAGTCGCATCTGCGATTTGTGAGCATGCGCGCCGGCGCCGCAAAGCCCGAGGTGTTGATCACCAAGCCGGTGGTGTTTGATGGCGGACAGTTGCAGCTCAATGTGGATGCCAGCCACGGGTCAGTGCGGGTTGCGATTGCCTCGCCGGAAGGTCAGATGGCAACTCTCTCCGGCGGCGTGACCATCCCCGTGTACGCGCCGCACTTGGCCACGCCATTGGAGGGATACTCGTTCGATGACTGCGAACCGATTCTCGCCAACGATATCGACCATCCGGTCGAGTTCAAGAGCGGCAAGGGGTTGGAAGAGCTTTCCGGAAAACCTGTATTATTGATTTTTGAGATGAAGGATGCCGATTTGTTCGGCTTCCGAGTCGGTCCCTCCTATGCAAAGGAGTGATGTGCAAGGCATTGATTTTTCCAAATCGTTTTTGACATTTCGCCTCGATACGACGAAGCATCTGCCGCGGACGATGACGGCGCCGCAGCCGTTTACGGTGAACAACGCCCGCATTCCACTCGAATGCCACTGCTTGATTCGCGAGCGTGAGACCAACCGCGAGGAAGAGTTCGTGCTGGGGGCAAGCTGCAAGACGGAGCGTGTTGGTGTGGATCGCGACATCTGGACGCAGCCGAACGCCGATTTCGCCCCGATCTACTCGCTGCGGCAGTTTGGCCATGTCAAGACTTACGATCGCGCGGGCCGCACGGTGCCGCTGCATCTCGAACTCGGGCAAAGCCTTCTTGCAGATCGCCGCACTTGAGAAAGGCAGCCACCGACTGCTCGACGATTGGCCTCCAGTATCCGTACTTCTCCTGAAAACGCTCGTCGTAGACCTGCTGGAAGGAGTCAAAATGTTCATCGAGCAGTCGCCACAGGTCGGAGGCCTGGGGATCGCGTGGATGGTAGAGCGGTCGGGGCTCGACACAGGCGGTGACCATGGCAGGAACCGTAGTGTGTACAGGTGAACACACCTTCACTATGAGGGCATATAGAATACCTGTACACCTGTCGTCGAGCCGGCACCTGCTTCCCTGGACGGAACTGCCAGCGGGCACGCCGATTACGTCGCCGAGGCTTCTGATGGGCCGCGTCGGACGAGCGTGGAAAAACTGTCGATCCTCACCGACCGCAGGGAGCCCGTGATCTTTCCAGAGGGAATCCCCGGATCGCAGCTATCGTACGTCGGTCACATCGACCGAAGCGGCCAAAGTCCGTTTCCGAATCAGCGTCGGCGTGTCGGACCGAACGCAGTTGGCGATGGGCACGCTGATGTCGCCAGGTCGCTGCTGAGCAATAAGCGATCGGGGGTGCACAGGTCTTCCTCACCTCGCGCATTTGGGCGGTTAACGGCGCTGCCGAACTTGATCGTGCCCTGACGCCTCGCTTCGATGCTCAGTACCGCCCTCATGTGCCATTTCCGGACTGACCGATCAGCTGCAAGGCGCCTCGAAGCAGCACGTCGCCCAGTCGCCCGAGTTCGCCAAGGAGCAGCGGAAAATCAGCCGCTACCTGGAGCAGAAGCGGCTCGGCCGGGTGTCGCTGGTCGAGAAGATCGGTCTCACACCGAAGTGGGCCGAAAACATCGCACCCCACGGCGACGTTCTAACCCAACTTCCCCAACTGTCGACGTAAGTGCTTGCGCCGCAACGAAACGACCCCCAATTTTTCCACTACAAATCGATTTTTTGCAGGCGGCCGGGGAGGGTTAGGCCGAGGCGGTCGAGGAGGATTTTTTGGTGGTCGGTGGGCTGCGTCACGCAGCGGGTGCGGATTTCGTGGCCGTCTTTCGTGGGCAGCACGACGTCGACGGCCCGAAGTTCGCTCAGTTCGGCCAGCACGCGGCGCGGTTCGTCGCCGAGGCCGGCTCGCTGGCAGAGTTGGCCGAGAAACTTCCAGAGCACGTAGGCCAAAAAGCAGACCAGGATGTGGGCCAGCACGCGATCTTCTTTCTGATGCCACACCGGCCGCAATGACAGGTCGCTCTTGTGGATGCGGAACGCCGTTTCCGCGTCGGTCAATTGGATGTACGCGTGCCACAAGTCCTCGTCGCTCCAGCCGCTGACGTTGGTCCGCAGCACGTAGGCGCCTTCGCTGAGTTGCGCCCAGGCGCGCCACGTGTCGACCTTCTTCCACGTGATCTGCGCGGCGCCATTTTCAGCGGCGCGAATCTGGATCTCGAACAAGCCGGCCGCGCGCGTGTTCTTCCCAAGCAGGCGTCCGACGCGGCGTTCGAGCGGCCCGACTTGTTGGCGCGACCGCGCGCATGCGGCGGCGATCTTGGCCAACTCTTCTTCGATGCGACGCTCGAACCGCGCGTGCATCGCCTGCTCTTTCTCGCGGCGATCGCGGCTGCGGCAGAGAATATAAGTCTCCGTGCCGCCGTCGGGACACGCGCACAGCTTGACCTCCAGCCCGTCGCGGACCGCGCGCCAATCTTGCGTCAGCAACTGCTGCTCGAATCGTTTGAGCTGGCTCTTGGGCGTGCCCACGATGTACTGCCGGCCGCCGGCCTTGAGAAAGTCGAGATTGACTTCCGAAACCATGCCGCGGTCCAGCGCCCAGATGCGTTGCGCTTGGCCATAGCGGGCTTCCATCGTCTCGACGATCTCTTTGAGCGTGGTCGAGTCGTGACGATTGCCCGCGAACACTTCATAGCCCAGCGGCAGACCACAACGCGTCACGACCAGACCGATACAGACCTGCTTGCAGTCGGGCCGATGGTCGCGCGAATAGCCGCGATTGGCCAAGGGATTGGCGTTGGCCTGGCCTTCAAAGTACGTGCTCGTCACGTCGTACAAGAGCAGGTCGTACTCGATAGCGAATAACTCGCCGAACCGCTGCTTGAGAAACGCTTCGAGCGCCGGCTTGTGCGGCAGCAGTTCGTCGAGGCCGCGATACAAGCGGTTGTCGTCGACCTTGTCGAGCGGCACGCCGAGCAGATCGCACAGCGCGGTTTGGCGGTAAAAGTGTTCGGCGATGTGCAGTTCGCTCGACGGCTCGCAGAGCCTCGCGATGACCAGGATCAGCGCGGTCAGCGGCCACGGAACCTGCTCGCGGCCCGGCGGCATCGTGCGCGCTAAAAACTCGTGCAGCCCAAGTTGCTTGACGAGTTCCAACGCCAGCCACGGCCCGCCGAACTGCCGGCAGTTCTCCACGCGGATGCGCGTGCGGTCGATCTCGACGAACCGCGGCGTGGGCTTCTCTTCCGGGAACAACGCTCGTTGCGGCGACGGCGGTTGCGGATCGGCCGCCTGCTCGACGCCCAGCCGGCCGGCCTCGTCCATCAGCCCCAGATAAGCCACGGTCCGCTGCCGCGGCCCGCGCTCGGTGCGATACGATTCGACAAGCGCCCAATACGCTTCGCGCTGGCCGTTGCGCCGCCGATAGTGAGGCCGCAAAAACATGCCGCCATGTTAGCGGCGATCCAGGGCAAGTTTTTCCACTACACGCCCCGCGGCGAAAAAAACTCGCCCAAGCCCGGCAACCTCGCCATCGCCAAAGGACTTACGTCCAAAAAAAGTCCAAGAAAATCACCGCCCGAGGAATTTTCGCAAACTGCTGGGGAAGTTGGGTTAGCGCATGGCCCAATCCTGAAGTCCTGAGCCAAGGCGTACCCAAGTGAACAGGCAGCATTTGTTTTCGCTGGTACCGAGCGTGGGATTTCTTGCGGCGGCATCTCTATATATCCCTGCGCTGCGAGGGCGGCTGAGCCAGACGCAGCCAAGACGCCCGCCGCCGGCGACAAGGGCGCCCGCAAGATCGTTCACTATTGGGACGGATGTACGACGTGGGCGCCGCTGATGGATCCTGAGTTCAGCGGCCACAGCTGGCCAGAGGACGGATCGTCCTACGACAATCCATGACGATTTCAAGGGGCAGGCTGGTTAACATTGAACCAGCGGAGGACAAATAACATGTCTTCAGCCAAGGCACCATTTCCCGGGAACCACGTTGGGCAACCTCCCAACGTAACGATGCAGCTCTTCGGAATGCGCCGGGAAAACGCGCCAGTCCCCGGCCCATGAACGGCGACCCGACGCCCGCACGACGATGGTAACGGCGCGGCAGGGTCGAAGATTCGTCGCGGCGAGCGTACTTCGTGTACCGTTTTCATTCGGCGAGCGGACCAACCCAATCTCGCACTCCCGCCGCAAGGTTTGCCAGGTTTTCCTGGCTTCTGGCGGACTTTGCCGGCAGTGTGAGCTGCCCTGCGAAAGTTTTCCTTCCGTGCCGATAAGACCTTGGGTGCCGGTCGTGTCGGGCGTGCCGGACTTTAGGCGCAACGGCAGGAGACCAGCCCATTGGCGCCCCAAGTCTCCGCCCCATGGCATGTCCTCTGCGGATTCGTAAGGCGGATTTTCGACCCTGTCGGACTCAGCTCCCGCGCCGAGCCCAACCATGTTATTCATCCGTAATCCGTCCCACTGCGCTCGGCGCGGACGGGCGGGACTGCTAGCAGTCTTGCTTGTGCTCGGCCACGTTTGTTTTCTTTACGCGCAGTTCGAGCCGCTGCCTTCCGTATCAGCAGATATTGACGACGCGCCATCCTCCTTGGATCAGGGATCTCCCCTGGTCTTGCAGGAGGCGCAGCCGGCGACGACGTTGGAAGGGCCGGTGTGGACTCCCTACGGTCCAGGTACTGTGGGCCGGACTTCTGCCGGCGAGAGTGGCGAATCGGAACCTTGCTACGACTGTCCGCCGACGGGGTTGGAAGGTTGCGATGGCGGGCATGAATTTCAACTGATGCCCAAGTCGCTGATCTGGCACTCCTATCTGGCCGGACCCTGGGAGCCGCGTTTTGGCAGTGTATGGAGCCAAGAACGGACGGAAGGCTGGGTGTGGGATGTCGCCCTGGGGGGCAGGGTTGCACTTTGTCGCTGGGGGACGCTGGACGGTGCTCAGCCCAGTGGCTGGGAAATTCAGATGGAAGGTGCAGCGTTTCCACGCCTCGATCCTGAGAAAGCTGTGGACCTGGTGTCCACCGACTATCGCTTTGGCGTGCCGCTGGTGTACGGCAACGGGCCGTATCAAATGAAGTTTGGCTTCTATCACATCAGCTCCCACCTGGGGGACGAATTCATGGAAGACAACCCCACGGTTGCACGCATCAACTTCGGACGCAACGCGCTAGCCTGGGGACATTCGTACTACGTCACGCCGGGCTTACGGCTGTACGGCGAAATCGACTGGGCGTGGGACAGCATGTTCAGTAAGCCATGGTACTTTCAATGTGGATTCGACTACGCGCCCATCCTGCGTGCCGGAAACCATTCCGCACCGTTTGTCGCGATGAATTGTCAACTGCGGGAGGAGCTAGACTTCGGCGGAAGTTTCGTTGCACAAGCAGGCTGGGCGTGGCGCTACGGAGCAGACCGGCGCATGTTCCGCGTAGGTCTTCAATATTACGACGGCGGCAACCAGCAATTCGAGTTCTACAAGACCAACGAGCAGAAGGTCGGCCTGGGACTGTGGTACGACTACTGATTCAGATCCCCATTGCCACCCGTTAGCTTTCCTAGAGTCCCCGTTGCAACGAATGCGAACGCCATTAAGCTGGTAACGACATCCGTTGTCCCACCGTTTGATCGCCGATGGACTGGCATCGCTCATTCCAAGCGACTCGCCATGGATCCACCCCTTGAACGTCCGCTTCTGCTGCGAGACCTGGTACGCGTGTTCTTTCGCCACAAGGGGAAGATCTTCGCCTGGTGCCTGTTGGTCCTGGGGGGTCTGGCGGCGGCTATTTTGGTGCTGCCAAGAAAGTACGCTTCAGACGCCAGGCTGTTTGTGCGTTTGGGCCGCGAAAGTGTCACGCTCGACCCGACCGCCACCACGGGGCAGATGATTCAAGTGCTGGAATCGCGCGAGAATCAAATGAACTCAGCGTAATCACCGTCTCATGTCAGGCCCAGGCGCCAGAACTTGCTCAACAGATTTTGCAGGCGTTTCTCGCGGCCTACCAGGAACAGCACATGACTGCGAACCGGACCTCCGGATCACAGCAGTTTTTTGCCGAACAGACAACGCGGCTCAAACAACAACTCGACGAATCGGTCCAACAGTTGCAAGACGCCAAGAACGAATCAGGACTGGTCTCAATTCCGGTCCAACAACAGGCGCTTCAATCGCAGTTGGTGCAAGTGGAAACGGGGTCGCTGACCGCGGCATCGGCGCTGGCTTCGTCGGAAGCTGCAATCGACACGCTGAACCAGTCACTGGCTAAGTTGCCCGAAGACGCTCAACGGCCAGGAAGTGCTGATCACGGCGCTTGAGCGGCAAATGCAACTTGCGGAGGCAAGCTACCGCGCCTACGCCGGCAACCTGGAACAAGCCCGCATCGACCACGCCTTGGAAGCGAACCGGATTTCGAACGTCAACATAGTGCAACCACCGTCGCTGGTAGAAAAGCCGACCCGTCCCAAACCCTTGCTGGTGATTTGCCTGGCCCTTGTGGCCTGGGTCGGTGGATCGCTGGGATTGGCCTTTGGCAGCGAATATCTGGATCACTCGCTGAAGACTCCTCACGAGGTGGAGCAGCGTCTGGGCTTGCCGGTGCTGGCTTCCATTCCGCGGACCCGTGCCCATCACTCGTTTCAACGCAAATCGTCTGTCAGGTAGAAAGGGCCAGCAATTCAACCGGCAATGATTCCTCACGAAACCACTGATCGATTGGCGGCCAACGGCCATGCCGCAGTCAACGGCGTAGTCCGCCGGGTCGCTGCGCCGAAACACCGCGATCGTCCGCGCGTTAACGCTGACCCCTACGCGGAACTGTTGGCCAACATCCAACGGCCCGTCGGTCCTGCCGGTCAATTGCCGCAGGTTGTGGGCGTGACGAGCTGCACGCGCCGCGAGGGCGTCAGCACGGTCGCTGCCAACCTGGCGCTAACAGCCGCACAATCGCTCGGGAAAAACGTGCTGCTGGTCGACGCACGCGTCTCGCGCCCCACGCTTCATCAGCACCTCGCTTCGCCCCGGTCGCCAGGGCTGAGCGAATACCTCGCCGGCGCCGCCGACCTGGCCGACTGTCTATTCCAATGTGATCTCGAATGTTTGACGCTTCTTCCGGCTGGCAACGTCGGCAATGTTTCCGATCATGCGGAGGCCACCAGCGTCACCCCCTTGCTCGAAGCGATTCGGGCTGATTTTTGGCTCGTCGTGATCGATCTGCCACCGGTCGACGAGCTCGGCGATTGCTGGTTGTTGGCAGGGCACTTGGACGGCACGGTGTTGGTGCTGGCCGCTGAACGCGTTGCCGCTCATACAGCCCGGCGGGCTGCGGAACGGCTCTTGCGGGCGGGAGTCCGATTGCTGGGGGCGGTTTTTAATGGCGTCCGATAGCAGCCGCGGGACTTTACACTCCTGTTCGAGATTGGTAACCGTGCACAGGCAAAAAGAGGGGACAGGCACATTTTCCCAGGAACCACAGTGGGCAACCACTCCAAAATGGACACCCTAAGAACGGCAACTAGGAACGACGATGGCTTCATCCAATGTACTGGGATGGCTGACTGGCCGTGGACTCGCGGCGGGGCCAAACAACGGAGACTTTCTGCTCGCGACACGTCACTTCCAGGCGGCGCTGCGCCGCGAACGGTTGCGATCGGATCGTAGTCTCACCGGTTTTTCGCTGCTGACCATCGCCTTGAGCCGGCGCGGCGCCACGAACGACGCGCTGCGCGTCGCCTCGGACGTGCTCGAGCAACGAATCCGCGAGACCGATCAGGCGGGTTGGTTCAAAGACCGCACCATCGGCGTGATCTTGCCCGACACTCCCGCCAACGGCGCCTGGAAATTGGCAGAAGACGTACGTGATTTGCTGGCCCAGCGGCACGTAGCGACAAAGTTCCATGTTTACGTCTATCCAACATTCGACGCGGGTGACAGAGAATCGGGGGTTGATCGACACGGCATTGGGAAAAAGAACGTTGCAGCCGCGCAGCCGCTCGAGTCGCTTTTCTTCGAAAAGCTGCCCACCTGGAAGCGCGCAATGGACATCGTGGGGGCAGGCATCGGCCTGGTAGTGGTCGGGCCCATCATGGTGGCGGTCGCGCTGGCGATCAAGTTGACATCCAGGGGGCCGGTGCTGTTCGTACAAGACCGACATGGATTGGGAGGCCGGGAGTTCGCAATCTTTAAGTTCCGCACCATGATCGTCAACGCGGAGGAATTGAAGTCGGGCTTGCGCGGCAGCAGCGAACAGGATGGGCCCGCATTCAAGCTCAAATGCGATCCTCGCGTCACGCGCTTGGGAAGTTTTTTGCGACGCACAAGCATCGACGAGCTGCCGCAGTTATTCAACATCCTGAAGGGGGAGATGTCGCTGGTTGGACCGCGGCCTCTGCCGTGCGACGAGTCCGCCGCCTGCGAGCCCTGGCAGAAGCAACGCCTCAGCGTGACCCCTGGGCTAACGTGCATCTGGCAGGTCAAAGGACGTTCCCGGGTCTCCTTCACGGAATGGATGCGGATGGATCTGGAGTACGTTCGCTCGCGGTCATTGCGACACGACTTGAAGCTCTTGTTGCAAACCGTGCATGCGGTGCTGCTTCGCAAAGGAGCTTGCTGAACATGACACTCGTCGCAGGCGCCAGAGAAAACCAGGCGGATATGCCGTTGTGGACCTCGTGGGTCGAGCATTGGGTAAAGCCAGTTTCCGGCCCGCTCGGCATGGGGCTGCTGCGGCTGCTTGGCCCGCGCACACATGGCACATTGGGCATCCTGATGTACCACCGCGTGGCTCCCATCACAGCGGGCTTCGCGCCACCGACCTGGAATGTAACGCCCGATCGTTTTCGGCATCAACTTCAGGGACTGCTGCAGATGGGGTATCAGGGTTGGTCCCTACGGCAGGCTCTGGCGCACAATCGCACGGGCCAGCCCTTTCCCGCCCGGGTGTTCGTCATCACGTTTGACGACGGCTACGAGAATCTGATTCACCATGCCTGGCCGGTGCTGCGGGATCTTCGACTGCCGGCGACCGTATTTGTCGCCACGTCCTATTTGGACAGTCAAGTTCCTTTTCCCTTCGACAAGTGGAAGGCCGCGGGTTCTTTGCAGGTTCCCGTCGAATCTTGGCGCCCCTTAACAAGCGACCAATGCCGAGAGATGGCGGCGGATGGTCTGATCGAGATTGGCGCGCACACACATACCCATGCCGATTTCCGCAACCGCCCCGCGGAGTTCATGGCCGATTTGCGAGCGTCGGTCGACGTCCTTGCCGAAAGGTTTGGATTCCTCGAGCCGACCTTTGCCTTCCCCTATGGTCGCCGAAAACTTGGATTCGCCGGCCCGCCGCTCTCCGAAGCAGCGCGGAACTCAGGTGTGATCTGCGCCCTCACGACGGAAAGCGATTTGAATCGATCGGGCAGCGACCCGTTTGACTGGGGCCGATTTACCGTCACGCAGGCAGATTTGCCGGCCACCATCTCGACAAAACTTAGTGGTTGGTACGCGGCGGCCCGCTTCGCCTGGCGTCTTGTCGGTCAGCCTCGTTGGCTGGCGCGTCGACAGCACAGCCGCAGTTAAAGCGAGTTTACTTGATCACCGTTCATGATTTCCACGCTCGAAGTCACTGCCGAATCGACCAGCGAGCCACTGCCGGGGCGAGCCTCGCGCCAGGTGTGGCGGATCGTGCGCGACCGAGAGCTGTGGTTGACGGCAATCTCCGTGGGGGATCAGGCGATCGTGGCCGGCACGAGCTTCGCCACAAGCTTGATGGTCGGCCGCTTTGGCTCGAAGGCGGATCTGGGTCTCTATTTTCTGATCTACAGCCTGGTGTTTCTGGCGCGCGGCATCCAGGAGCAGTTGATTAGTGCACCGTACTACGTGTACGCGCCGCGTCGGCTTGGCCCTGAACGGGCTCGGTATACCGGCAGCGTGCTTGTGCACCAGGCCACATTTTCGGCACTGGCGCTGTTGGCCTTTGCGATGGGATGGGTGGCGTGCAACTTGATGGGGGCGCCGCCGGGCATGCTGCGCTGCCTGCTCGTGGCGTCGGTCACTCTGCCGTGGATTCTACTGCGCGAATGCGTGCGTCAGTTCGCGATGGCGCATCTGGAAGTGGTCTTCGCAACCTTGCTTGATCTGCTCGTCGGCATGCTGCAAGTGGCAATCCTGCTGGGACTGCTGCTCGATGGTGCAGACACGCCGTTCTCGGCGATTCTTGCGATGGGATTGGCAAGTGCCGTGGGGTGTGCTGTCTGGTGGGCCGGACGGCAACCTCAGTTGGCCTTTGCCGCGGGTGAGATTCGAAACGACTGGCTTGTCAATTGGTCATTCGGTCGGTGGGCGCTGGCAAGTCACTTGTTGGGGATCGCCGCACCGCAGTTGCTGCCCTGGATCCTCGCCGCAAGCCAAGGCGCGGAGGCGACTGGCTCATTCGTGTCGGCGATGACTCTGGTCGGAATCTCGAGCATGCTCGCCACGGGCATCGGCAACTATTTTTCTCCTCGTGCCGCGCATGCCTATGCTCGTGGGGGAGTGCTGGAACTCACGTCCGTCCTCAAGCGGATGGCCCTGCTGCTGAGTCTGCTCTTGGGTGGTCTTTGTCTGGTGGTGTTTGTGACGGGCGACTTGCTCGTGGTCCTGGCATTTGGGAGCGACTACGCGGGAGTTGGCCCCTTGCTCGCGCTGTTGATGGTCAACGCTCTGGGAGTCAGCCTGGGATCGGTGGCGGGTTGCGGGCTCTGGGCCCTGGAGCGGCCCCAGGCTGGCTTTGCCGCGGACTGCATCAAGTTGATTGCGATGTGTTTCGCGGCGCTGGTGATGGTGCCTTTATGGGGAACCATGGGCGCCGGTTGGGCGATGTTGCTGGGCACGATACTCGGTGGCATCCTCCGCGGTTTCACACTGCGGCTGCGATTATCAGAACTAGCTTCCCGCACCGACATGCCGGGAGAACGTCACGCATGAGTGCAATCTCCTCGGAAGCAGCGATCCCTTTGTCACGCCTCAATCTCCGGCATAAGCCGAAGGTCGGCTTGTTGTATTGCATTGCCACGCCGCTGCTGGCGGGAATCTCCACGATTGAAGGCATCACGCTGGGAGGCATCAATTACACCGGGCCATTGTGGCTAGGTGCACTTGCCCTGGGCTTGTGCTTGTTATTGTTCGAGAAAGCGATTCATCGAGAACGGGCGACGGGATTTCCCCTCGTCCCTTGGCTCGCATGGTCGGGATTTATCTGGAGTTCCCTCGCCTGGTGCGATGGTCTGGGGATGCGCAACGTTCAGGACGCGCTACAGCTGACGATGCCGCTGCTGGTTGGCCTGTTGGCGGCCACGTTCGTCCGCAATGAGACACAACTTCACCTGCTGATCAGTGCTTTTTGGCCGACGCTATTCATGCTGCTCGGAGTCGCGTTGGCGTGGAAGGCAGGGATTCTCGAAGCGTTGGGTCTTGATTGCGCTCTGCGCTCGACGAGTCTAATGACAGTGCTCGTCGGTTGCGTGGCGATCTCGGCGTATCCACCGTCGGTGCGATCGCCAATCATCATTTGGGGCGCGTGCATGCTGATCACGGTGATTACCGGCAGCCGAATGGCGACGATTGCACTCCTGCTGGCCCCGATGTTGTATTCAGGGTACCGCAGCCGGCTGTGGAATATCAGTGCCCTGGGAGTTGCCGCAGCTATGGGCTTGGGTTTGTTCTACACGCCCACGTTTCAGGAACGATTCTTTTTCACGGGCGAGGGAACGTTGCAGGATGTCGTGGAAGGAAATTTCCTGAGCTACGGTCGGTTTGAGTCGTGGCCCGACATTTGGGAAGAGGCTTGGCGCCATCCGTTCCTTGGCGCTGGGGCGGGTTCGACCTACACGTTTGTGCCCACCGTCTGGGAAGGCATGTACCACGTGCACAACGACTACTTGCGCATCTTCTTTGAGTTCGGTCTGGTCGGTCTTTGGTTGTTCCTGATCGTATCGCTCTGGCAAATCGCCAGCTTGCGACAACGAGTTCTCCAAGCCACCGGCGTCGAGCGACGAGCGTTCGCAGCCTCCCTGTTAGGGTTCGTCCTCTTTCTTATCACGTGCGCCACTGACAATACGCTGATCTACAACCTGTGGTTCACGAATCCGCTGTTCGCGGTGATGGGTGCGGCATACGGAGTGCGCAGTCAACGGAGCGATGATCAGCTCGAGTGCCGCCCATCCTTGGTTTATCCCGCGCTGAGTCACTGGCGCAAATCGCCAACCGCAGGAGGAAGTGGATGAGCAAGTGTCCGTTACCCGATATTACCGTCGCCGTCTGCACCCACAACCGGGCCGCCATGTTGCGCGATGCGTTGATGAGCCTGACTGCGCAACATACCGCGAGCCGATTCTCCTATGAAGTGCTGGTGATTGACAATGCCTCGACGGACCACACGTCGGAAGTGGTCGCGGAGCTCGTCGCCGGCTCCAATGTGCCCGTGCGCTATTCGCGCGAGCCGCGGAAGGGACTTGCCTACGCCCGGAATCGCGCCGTTGCCGAAGCGCGCGGCGAGTGGCATGCGATGTTCGACGACGACCAGATTGCCGATCCGCGTTGGCTGGCCGAGCTGCTGGCGCTGGCAAAAGAAAGAAATGTCCGCAGCGTCGGCGGCGCAGTGCATCTGAGGCTTCCCGACGGTTGCCAGCGGCAGCTGTCCGAGGTCTGCCGGCGCTTACTGGGAGCGTCCGTCGGCTGGAACGTGGCCCGACCGTACACGCGTAAGGAAGGGCCTGGTTCGGGTAATCAGATGCTGCACCGCAGTGTTTTCGAGCAGGTCGGGCTTTACGACGATTCGTATAACCAGCGAGGTATGGACACGGATCATTACCGCCGGATCCGCGCCGCCGGCATCGAATCGTGGTATACCCCCGACGCCGTTGTCTGGCACGTTACGCCACCGTCTCGGCTGGAAGAGAAGTATCTTCGCAGCGTCTCGCTGCACAACGGCTGGTGTTTTGCGCGGCGGGATTTCCAGGAATGGGGTCGGCTGGCGTTGGCCGGCGTCGCGGTCGCGCGTCTGGGTCAGGCTCTGTGCATGCACTTTCCCCGCTGGCTTTGGGCGAAGTCCGCCGGACAAAGCGAGCACCGTGTGGCGGCGCGGTGCTTGTTCTGGAGAATGCGCGGTTACGTGCGTTGTGCGCTGTTGCTCATCGCGTCGCCATTTTCGAAAACCTGAAACGCGTCGTTGTTCCATCGGACCGCCACTTTCTTTCCTTGCAGCCGAAGCGTGTCGCCATGATCGAAATCCTGAAGGCAAGTCAGCTGACGGCGGAACAGATTCGCGCATGGTCCGGAATTCAGCGGGCGAAGCCATTATTCGAGAGCCCGTTTTTTCACCCGGAGTTCACGCTCGCGGTCGCGCAAGTCCGTGATGACGTGGAGCTGGCGATCCTCCACGACGAACGCGGAGTGTGTGGATTCTTTCCGTTCCACCGGCATAATCGCGGCTATGCTTTGCCGGTCGGAGAACACGCGTCGGACTATCACGGGGTCATTTCCCGCGCAGGCTCGTCCTGGAACGCTTACGAATTGTTGCGTGGCGCCAACCTGAACACATGGTGCTTCAACCATCTGCTGGCTGGCCAGGAACAGTTCGCCCAGTTTCATTGCCGCCGCGATTCATCGCCGTTCATGGACCTTTCCGACGGATTCGACGCGTATCGGCGTACCCGAGCCAAGGCCTCGTCGGACAGTATTGAACAAACCTTACGCAAGTCGCGAAAGATGGGGCGCGAATGCGGCGAGTTGCGGCTCGAGTTTAACAATCGCTCCCCGGAACTCCTCGACACACTGTTCGACTGGAAACGGCGGCAGTATCGCCTCAACAACGTGCGCGACGTCTTGCAGCCGGCCTGGACTCGCCAGCTGCGACGCCGGCTGCTCTTGCATGACCAACCCGATTGTTTCGGCACGCTGTCGGTACTGTATGCCGGATCGCAGGTGGCAGCTCTTTGCTTCGGACTCGTTTCTCGACACGTCTTGCATTCGTGGATCACGTGCTACGATCCACAGTTCACCAGCTACTCGCCGGGGGCGGTGTTATTTGTTGAGCTGGCCAAGGCCGCGGTGGATCGCGGCATCACTCGCATCGATTTTGGGAAAGGCCCTGAGCTGTATAAGCAGCGATTCGCCTCGGGAAGCGTGCCGCTGGCGGAAGGATTTGTCGATCGGCGATTGGTCGGTCGGACTTTGCGAAACGGGTACTGGAAAACACGCAACTGGGTGCGACAGTCGCCGCTACGCACGACGGTGAAGCGATTGGCGGCGGCAATTCGACCACTTACAGATTTCGCTGCCGCACGCAGATGAGATCGGGGTCCGATGGGAAAATCCTTGATGAAAATCCTGGTCTGCCATAACTACTATCAGCAGCGCGGCGGCGAAGATCAGGTCTTCGCCGACGAGGCCGCGCTGCTGACCGACCGAGGGCACGAGGTGATTCCCTACACCTTGCACAACGATGCGATTGACGCCATGGGTCGGTTGAAGGTTGCCGCACGCACGATGTGGAACCGGCAGTCGTACCGTGAACTGCGCGCGCTGATCCGTCGCGAACGTCCCCGGCTGATGCACTGCACGAACACGTTCCCGCTGATTTCTCCCGCAGCGTACCATGCGGCGAAAGCGGAAGGCGCAGCCGTGGTGCAGTCGCTGCACAACTACCGGTTGATTTGTCCGAAAGCCGTCCTGATGCGAGACAACCGCGTCTGCGAAGATTGCCTTGGCAAGCTCGTCGCATGGCCGGCGATTCGGCATGGCTGCTATCGAGAAAGTCGCGCCGCTACAACCGTGCTTGCCGGCATGCTGGCCGCGCATCGACTGTGGGGCACGTACCGCCACAGGGTCGATCGCTATATTGTGCTCACCGAGTTCGCGCGGCAAAAGTTCATCGAGGCCGGCTTTCCAGCCAACCGCCTGGCGGTCAAACCGAATTTCGTCGCGCCCGACCCCGGCCCCGGCGACGGCGCCTGCGGGTACGCGCTGTTTGTCGGACGCCTGTCGCAGGAAAAGGGAGTTGAAACCTTACTTTCCGCTTGGACGAGCCGACCCGAGCTCCCCCCCCTCAAAATCGTCGGCGATGGCCCGTTGGCGGATCGTGTGCGCGATGCCGCCGCAGTCAGTCCGCACATCGACTGGCTTGGCGCACGGTCGTGCAAGGACGTGCAACAACTCATGGGAAACGCTGCGTTCCTGGTATTCCCATCGATTTGGTATGAGGGACTTCCCAAGACAATCATCGAAGCCTTCAGTCGTGGCACGCCGGTGGTTGCTTCGCGGCTCGGGTCGATGAGCGAATTGGTCGAACACAATCGCACGGGACTGTTGTTCGAGGCGGGTAATGTGGCTGCGATGGTGCAGGCGGTGAGGGAAATAGCGGCCCATCCTGCACGCCTGAGCGCAATGCGCCGGGCCGCGCGCCAGCGGTTCGAAGCTCAGTTCACCGCCGAGACCAATTACGAACGACTGATGATGATCTACGCCGCCGCGCTTTCGGCCCATCATGGGATCGAGGCCAATCCGCTGCCGGCAGTTCCGCAATGCACCCGTCAGGAAAACGTTATGGAAAGAGCATCATGAATCCGAACACATTATCCTGGCCCGCGAAACACAAGGTGTTTGGCGTTGGCGTGAGCGTCACCACCTACGATGAGGCGTGCGACGCCGTTCTCAACGCGGCACGTACCCGTACGCCCGCTGTCGTCTCGGCCTTTGCCGTGCATGCGCTGGTCGAGGCGGCGAGCCAACCGGAGCTGGCGGAAAAGGTCAATCGCTTCGCAATCGTCACACCCGATGGACAGCCGGTGCGCTGGGCGCTCAACTGGCTGCACGGCGCGCGATTGAGCGACCGCGTTTACGGCCCTCGGCTGACGTGGGAGCTGTGCCGTCGCGCCGCCGCCAACGGCGTTTCCATTTACCTCTACGGCAGCTCGCCGCGGACGCTCGCAGCACTCGAAGCAAACCTGCTCAGCCAATTTCCAGGACTAAAGATCGCCGGATCCGAGTCCCCGCCGTTTCGTCCGCTGACGGCCGACGAAGACGCCGCGATGGTCCAACGCGTGAATGCCAGCGGCGCGGCTCTGGTGTTCATTGGCCTGGGTTGCCCCAAGCAAGACCATTTCGCCGCCGACCACGCCGACCGAATTCAAGCCGTGCAGGTTTGCGTGGGAGCAGCGTTTGATTTTCACGCGGGCGTGAAGGCCTCGGCGCCAGAATGGATGCAGCGCCGCGGACTGGAGTGGATCTTCCGTCTCTACCAGGAACCGCATCGCCTCTGGAAGCGATACCTGGTGACCAACAGCATTTTTGCTTGCAAGCTGCTCACTGCGCTTTTATCCGCGCGATTGATGGGACCCAATATCAAAGCCGCACCATCGCCCGTTATCAAAAGTTGATTCTTCGCAAACCGACTTCGTTTGACACTCTGAAAGGAACCTTGCCATGAACGATCCACTTATTCTGATTGCCGGCGCCGGCGGATTCATCGGCGGCCACCTGGTCGCCGATTTGCGTGGACGCGGTTTTACCAACATTCGCGCGGTTGATATCAAACCCTTCGACGAATGGCATCAGTTGTTTGATGGCGTCGAGAACCTCTCAGCGGACTTGAAAGACCGTGACGAATGCCGGCTGGCGTGCCGCGACGTAAGCGAGGTGTACAATCTTGCCGCCGACATGGGTGGCATGGGCTTCATCGAGAATAACAAAGCGCTCTGTATGCTCTCGGTGCTGATCAACACCAACCTGCTGATCGAGGCGCAGGCGGCGGGCGTCAACCGCTTCTTTTACGCATCGAGCGCTTGCGTTTACAACGCCGACAAACAACGCGATGCGAACGTGGTGCCGCTCAAGGAGGAAGACGCGTATCCGGCAATGCCCGAGGACGGCTACGGCTGGGAAAAGCTCTTTAGCGAACGAATGTGCCGGCACTTCCGCGAGGATTTTGGCCTGAGCACACGGCTGGCCCGGTTTCACAATGTGTACGGCCCGCACGGCACGTGGCAGGGCGGGCGAGAAAAGGCGCCGGCCGCCGTTTGCCGCAAGGTGATCCATGCCTTGGAGTCCGGCAGGCATCAGATCGAGATCTGGGGCGATGGCAATCAGACGCGAAGCTTCATGTATATCGACGATTGCATCCAGGGGATCGATCGGATCATGCACAGCAACATCCTGGAGCCGCTGAATCTCGGATCGAGCGAGCTGGTGACCATCAACCAACTGGTAGACATCGCCGAAGACATCGCGGGAGTCGCGCTTGAGCGAAGCTATAAGCTCGACGCTCCGAAGGGAGTGAATGGACGCAACAGCGATAATTCCCTGATTCAGCAGCATCTTGGCTGGGAACCCTCGATCCGTCTGCGCGATGGCATGGCCAAGACGTTTGCCTGGATTCAAGAGCAATATCTGGCCGGCCGCGTCGTGCCGATCGCCGTGGGAGCTTCACCGTCGACGAACGGTCATGGCCACCGCACGCCACGTTTTCCGCGCTGATAACAACACGGAAGCAACCGTTCAAGGGCCGGGGACTGGCTCATTTTCCCAACGAATTCGCCAGAGGCGCAGGGTTCTGGCAGGAGGTTTTCCAACGTGGTTCCCGGGAAAATGTGCCTGTCCCCCTCTCTTGGCCCGTGAACGGTTACGGTTGGGGAAGTTGGCCTGGCGCGCTGGGGAGTTGGCCCAGCCGGCGTCGATCCGGGAGCGAGCAGATCTGTACATTCTGCTGGCTGATGTCGACATGCAGGATACGCATTCAGGATGACGTTACGCCAGGTGAAAAACCTCTTCCAGCTCCATCAGCATCTGGTCTGGCCGCGCGTTGTCTGGCGACTCGAAGAAAGGCGCCATAAACTCCTGCCATCGTGTGTTGACCTCTGTCGCTGCCATCTGAGCTGTTGCCGTAGCCAGGTCATGGGGCGTCTCGAAATAGCCAAAGAGCAGCCCGTCGGCGCGCAAGAAAAGCGAATAGTTGTGCCATCCTGCCTCACGCAGCGCCGCCAACATCTCCGGCCACACCTTGCGATGGTGCGCCTTGTATTCGTCGATCCGGTCTTGCCTTACCTTGAGTACAAAGCCGATCCTGTTCATTGTTTCCCTCCAGTAGCCACGAAGACGCAAAGGCACGAAGAAACACGAAGCACTCAGTTCCCTTTGTGTCCCTTCGTGCCTGTTTTTGCTATCCCACAACTGCCAGTTCCAGCCCCAGCAGCCGCGCCAGTTTCCTGATTTTCCCAATCTGATGGCCCACACCCAAGGCCACGTGATGGGTCGGCCCGTGCTCGCACCACCGATCCATAAACGCGGCTGGGTCCAGGCCAAAGCGCAGCCGCGAGTTGGTGTTGCCGATCTCCAGCCGGCTGCCGGGGAGCGACTCGCCCTCGGCAGCCAGCAGCTTCAACCGGCCTTCGGCTGTCTGGGTCATGCCGAGGATCGTAATCGGCCCCGTCTTCACGTTGAACTCCACCGACAAGCCAAACCCGCGCTTGCCGTGGAAGATCCCTAGCCCCCGGAGCACGGGCCGGCCCGCGCTGATCGCAATGTGCCCCGGCCCGTCGTGGCCCATGAGGATAAACTCTTCGTCGAAGTCCATGGCGTAGAACTCGGTGTAGGAGCCGCCTGCGCCCAATCGATCCAGGATCAACATGGCCATGCAGGTCTTGAGGTCGCCTTGACCCGCCGCGGGAATGCCCCGCGCCGTGAGCAGGGAATTGCCCACGATCAGCGCAGCACCCAGCTCTTCGTTTTCGTTGCCGCCAAGGCCGCGGTAGTAGTAGGTCAGTCCATCGAGGGCGAAGTCGCGCGCCAGGTTGTCCAGCCCCGCGGCCACGGTCGCTGACCAACGCAGGGCTTCCTCAGTGACCGGCTGTGAAATCTTGTCCTTCCCCGGTGCGGCGATCTCGAAGACGCTGTGGAACTCATCCATCTTGGCGGCGATTTCGTATGCGGTGGCCGCCTTGACGCGCACGTGGAGATCGTCCATCTCCAATACCTCAACATGTGTGCCGAGCTGCGCGTGGTGCATGGTGAAGTCAGAGTACATGTCGAGCATGCCCGGATAGGTATGCCCCAGGAAGCCGACTCGCGCGTAGGACAATGCACGCAGCACACCTGCGGCTTGCACCCACTCCTCGATCTCCCGCCAGCCGCGTGTATAATATTGCGCCGCGTTCCCCTCCGCAGGAAAAAGCAGCCCCGATACCACGTTGAAGTGGATGCGGCTGCGGGCAAAGGCATTGGCAATCTCCGGCACGCAGCAGGCGCAGCAGTTGGCAAGCCATGCACCGGTGTCGGTATTGGGATAGTCCATGGACGGGACCGGCTGCAGGTTTAGAACCAGCACCGGCGCTCGCCGCCGCTGCACCGCCGGCAGCACTTGCGACGATGTCGCGTAGGTGCCCACATAGCAGACGATCAGATCCACATTATGGGCAGCAAAGAGGTCCCCGGCCGCCTGCGCTGCTGGGGCACTATCCACCAGGCCGGCCGAGACCATTTCGGCGCCGAACGCGGCGATGCGCCGTTCCACCTCCTGCTGATAGCCGACCAGCAGATCGCGCAGTCCGGCAAACTGCGGCCAGTACGCGGCCAGGCCGATCCCGAAGACGCCGACACGGGCGCGGTGCCTGGTGACGCGTGTGGTTGTCATTGTGGCCTCCTTGTACCTGCTGCCAAAAAGCATAACACAGAGGCGCAGAGAAAAACCGGAGAATACAAGCCTGCTCTTGCTTTTCCTTTGCGCCTCTGTGTTATGCTGGTCATCTTGTTGAATATGCGTATAGGCTCCGCCACCAACCATGACCGGTGAGCGTATGGTGCTACTTTGACACAAACCCACAAAAAAAGAAGGGTCTTCAGCAGAATTTGTGGGCAGTGTCAGCGGTTGATCATGGGGAGGGTTGGATTTTTCAGGCATCGCCCGGGCGTTCAATGCTGAGCAGAACAAAGGGCGCTCTGGCGCTGTTGAATTCGCCAGAGCAGCCAGGCGTCATTGACGCGCCCTTCGGCCTGATGATCCCTTCTCGAGTTGCGTCCCCGCAGAGCTCGACTCCGTTTCACCAGGCAAGCAGCAGTTTAGCCGATTGACCCGGATGATCACAAAGTGCATCCTGGATTGAATAAACGGGGACATGACTATATATTTCCAGGAAGGGGGTCCGTCAGATGTCCGGATGTCTTCTCGGTCGGCCGCGGGGGCGAAAGGTCGATTCCAGGCCCATCCTGGTGGCGGTCTGTCGCTGCCAGGTTTCCGGTCGCATAGGTTGCCCTCTGGTAGGTGTTGTTTGCCGCCCGCTGTCATTGCAGGTCGAGCAGCGAGCTGGTGTGCTGAGCGATCATGAGCTCCTCGTTGGTCGGAATGACCCAACAGGATACCCTGCTGTGCGGCTTCGAGATCCGCGGGGCGTGGGTTGCGTTCGCTTCGGAATTCAAACGTGTGAAAAATTAGCAGAATCTGATGTAGCGGCCGACCATTGGCGCGCTTGGTTACGTTTGTTGGTGTTCGGAAATCACCTGGTCCACCGAAAGATGGCGACCGAAGTAGCCGATTCTCTCTTCCAGACCCTCTGCCCGCAATAGGTCGCGCACCTGGGAACGAGCTTCCGCCAGGCGGAGCGCGACACCGCGCTCGGCAAGGTCTTTCTGCAGGCCTGTAAGAAAACGCGCACCAGCGACGTCAACATACGGCGAATTGGACAGATCGCACACGACGAGCCGTAACGGCATCGACGATTGAATTTTATCCCATACGACCTGGCGTACATGATCAGTATTGAAATAAAGCAATGAGGCTTCCACGCGAAAGATCAGTACACCCGGAATCGCTTCATTGTCTGGGTGACGTGCGATGTCGGAGAATCGCCTTGAACCGGGAATACGACCGAGGACCGCGACATTGGGCCGCGCCGCCGCGGTGATCAACATCAGCAGTGAGACGATCGCAGCCAGCAGAACTCCCTTGAGAATGCCCAGCAATAAGACTCCCACGAAGGCAACCATCGAGATTCTGAATTCCAAGCGGCTGACTTCGCGAAGCCGCCGCAATGCCGATATGTCAATCAGACCCCGCACGGCGACCAGCACCACCGAGGCCAGCACCACGGTCGGCAAGTTCCGCAGCAAATCCGTCAAGTAAACCAGACACACTCCCAAGGTGACTGAGGCGATCACGAGCGACAATCGCGAACGCGCGCCTGCCTTGTCGTTGACTGCCGACTGCGAAAGGCCGCCGGCCACGGGAAAGCCCTGGCCAAATGCCACGGCGAAGTTGGCTGCTCCAATCGCCAGCAACTCCTGTCGTGGGTCCACCTCATAGCCGTTCTTAGCTGCCAGCGCGCGGGCGGCGGAAATGCTTTCGATGTACGACAGCAGGAAACAGGCCAACGACACAGGAATCGCGTAGGCCGCCAGGGTCACGCCTGCGATAACATCGCTGGTGAGCCATTCGCGATGATAGCTTTCAAGCCACTGCGAGAATGGCAGCTTTGAACTCCACCGAGCGGCGGGCGAGTTGTCCGATTTCGTGATCGCCAAGGAATCGGTATCTTACCTGGAAGGTGAGTGGGAAAGCTAATTAACCGGACACGGAGTTGCGTTCCAAATTTCGGCCGCGTACTCGTAAATCGTGCGGTCGCTGGAGAACTTGCCGGAGGTGGCAACGTTGATGATCGCCTTGCGAGTCCAAGCGTCGGGGTCGGCGTAAAGTCGGCCCAGTCGCTCCTGCGCCTGGGCGTAAGCAGTCAAATCGGCCAGGTGCATGAAAAAATCACCGCGGTCGAGCAACGTCTCGCGGATGGGCGAGAAAAGGCCCGGCTCTTGCTGGCTGAAGTGGTCATTGAAGATCAGATCGAGCGCTGCGCGGGTCTCCGGCTCATTCTCGTAGTGCCAGCGCGAACTGTAGTATCCGCGGCTATCAGCGACCTGCTGGGCAGTCAGGCCAAAGAGGAAGAAATTCTCTTCGCCGGCTTCCTCGGCCATTTCGATCGTGGCGCCATCGCGCGTGCCGATCGTCAGCGCG
>SXHT01000020.1 GCA_005773095.1 Planctomycetaceae bacterium | reverse complement strand
TTACGAAAACTTCGGAGTGAAAACTGATCTGTCATGAAAAAAGGCTCTTCCATCATGCTGCGGTAACCGAAGTTGCCGCACGAAGGGAGAGCCAAGGATGGTTCCTTATCAACCGCCGCAGGAATGGCAGCAGTGGGTCGAATGGTTGGCCGCCGGATTGCACGGTCGCAGTCGCTGGCGGTTGTCGCTGATTCTCCTGGGAATGGTGTTTGCGCGCGGGCGGCGAACCGTCACGAGCTGGTTGCGTGCCGTCGAGATCCGCCACGACTTCGCCGACTATTACTACTTCCTTCAGCCCCTGGGACGCAAGTCCAAAGCCCTGGCCGAGCGTTTGTGGATGCTGCTGCTGATGCGGCTGGTCAGCGGCGAGCGCGTGCTGCTGGCCGTGGACGATACACCCACCAGGCGGTACGGGCCGCACGTGCAAGGGGCCGGCATTCATCACAACCCGCCCCCCGGCCCGGCCGACCAGAAGTTCCTGTATGGCTTTAACCACCGGCTGCGAGTTCTTCCTCTGCACCGATC
The DNA here is from genome assembly GCA_005773095.1 of Planctomycetaceae bacterium. GTDB lineage: Bacteria > Planctomycetota > Planctomycetia > Pirellulales > PALSA-1355 > SXHT01. The sequence goes on along the minus strand of SXHT01000020.1, from coordinate 6,482 downwards.
CGCAGGCCACACCCCGCGAGATCATCGAGGCCTTCGCCGATCAGGCGGCGATCGAAAAGATCGTGATGATATCGATCGACCTGGTGCGTCGACCCCGTTCGACGACGGTGTAACGGATCTCGCGCAGCTCGAGCGTCTCGGGAATCTTGGCGTAGGTTTCCTCGTCCATCCATGCCGGCCGCTGCGGGCGAGTCCAGACGATCAGATGGTCGTACTTGCCCAACCGCCTGCCGCGGCGAAAGTCCGAGTGGCGGAACTGGTGCTTTCGCGCACAGGTGTGAGTGCCTTGCGTCAGCAACAGCGCGATCATCATGAACGAGCAGTAGTAGCGATCCATGACGGCGATGTCGTCGGCCTTCAGGCTGGCCAGCATCGAACGCAACAACGCGCTCTCGCCCGTCTCTTTGCCGCGGTACGGCCCGTACGCGGCATTCATGACGCAGCCCGTGGCCAACGAGAGGACGGCCACGGCCCGCGCGATGGGCAGCCCCACCCCGGGCAGCTGGGATCGCTGCTGAGGGTACTCGGCCTGGTTCGCCGGCGTATCGGGCATCGTGAAGGTGAAGCCGTCGATGAGTTTGGCGTGTTTCCCCTTCCACAACCAACCGGCATCCGCCGCCAGTTCCAGTTCCTCGGCCGCCTCGCAGCTCAGTTCGTGCAGCGCCCCTTCCGACAGTTTCGCGCGGGCGCGGCAGTAATCTCCCGTGTCGTGCGTGGGCGTCTCGGTGCCCTGCTGCTCGCAGAAGCCGACGACGCGGGCCACGGCCGCCTGGCACGAGGCCTCCTTGCCGTCGCGCAACACTTGCGCGAGAAACGACCACACCATGACCGCCGTCGTGTAAATGCCGTTCCGACCGTATAGGCCGCTATGCTTGGCAAAAACCCGCTCAATCTTCTCGGCGTCGAGGAGCGCCGCGAATGGGAGCCCCTCGCCGGATAGAAATGCATCGACGACTAGCTGAAAATCGCGGCTGCCTTGCCGCGGCGAATCTGGTATTTCAGACGCCATGGAAAAACCCTCCTTGGTCGCTCTTACCGGAGCTCAAACCAAGGAGGGCTTCCAAACTATTACCAAGTTGGGCCAAATCTCGAAAGGTCAACCTGGCTGGAGCGGATTTTACAAAACTCCGCGCTTCAGCCCAAGACCAACCTGCGCGCCGACTTCGGCACGACAGTGCCATTCGTGTCAGGAACCATTGATTGACAGCGGTGGGCGGTGTCAGGAGAACAAAAGCACTGTCATGGGCGAGTTTGCGATTTGGATGTTGCGCGCACGCTGAGCGCAACTACGTTGAGCGTAGTTTTTTGCGGACTCGTTGTCCACTGAGAGGAAGGCTGCCAGCACGCTCAGTCAGCAGCAAGGGTTCGTTCTCGCCACCCTGGTAGATATCCGAAGCTCGAAGGCTCCACACTGTCTCATCCGGCGTTGGAACCGCTGACAGAGCCACCCGCAAGCGGGTCCCCGGCTTTTTCTACGGGCTTGTTCAACAGAGCATGCGCTCTGTCGATATCCCTCGCTCTTCAAGGCGATGTTGTCAGTGTGCCTGACAGCACGACAAGTCAGTCGGAGCTCCGAGCTTCGGACGTGGTTGATTTTACATGCTGCGATTCCTCTTCGGTAGTAACTCCCAGTCGAATCAGGAGCGGAAGCAATAAGGCACCAATCGGTTGGGGGCCGGGTTGCCGCTTGCGGGCCAACTCGACCAGCGGCTTGGCTTCCGCGGCATGGGCCGACTTGGGCAGCCAGGCAAAGGCTTCGTTCAGATCACGAATCGCTTGCCCCAGCGGCGTATCGTGGTCGGCATGAAATTCCTGCAACTTGGCCAGCAGGTATTCCCGGTCGACGCCTCGGCCGCGCCACACCTGCCGTCCGCAGACCAACTGATAAACCATCCGCATGGCGCGATTGGCGATCCGACAGCGACGATCGCGCGGATCGACCTTTTGCTGAGCCCACAGCGACGAGAGGCCGCGATAGTAGGGATGGCACTTGATCAGGTTTTCCGCCACCAGCATCGCGGCTCCGCGGAGCTTGCGGTTGCACTGACGAACGAGTGAGCCGTCCGCCCGATCAACCTCGTCGCTCTGGTATCGCGAGGGATACAAGCCCGCTCGTCCGTTGATGGCCCGCGCCGAAGCGTAGTGCTCGATCGGACCCGCTTCGCCGGCCAACCGGGCGGCCGAGACGACGTTGATTCCCGTCACGCTGAGCAGCAGAACATACGGAGTTTTCACGAGAAAACCGGCCATTTCCACTTCCACCGCGGCAATCTGTGCGTCGAACAACCGCCGCACTTCGTTTAGCGATTGCCACTGCCGCGTGTAGATCTCCGCGATCTCCGAAGACTCCGCCGCGATCCTGGCCCAGGCCACGATCCGTTCGATCGTGCGGGCTTGAAAGCGGACCTTGATCTGCTTGAGATAACGCTCGATGCCAGCTACTCCCGCTTGGCAAATCGCCGCGGCCGAAGGAAACCGCAAGGCGATCGGCATCGCGATCGATTTGCGGAACAGTTTGTCATCTTCAAACAGATCGGCGAAGCCCGGCATCGTTTGATGCAGCAAGCGACGCATCTGCACCATCAGTCGCGAACGCTGCTTGACCAGGTTGTGTCGGTGACGCGCGGTCGCTTGCAACGACTGATACACCTCGCCGACGGGCAACGTGGCCAGGCCGTAGCCTTTGACCGCGGCATGGAAGATCGCTTCCAAATCGTGGTCGTCGGTCTTTTGATCGGGATGCAGGGGCCGGCGATAATGGCTGGATGCAAACGGGTGAACGAGCCGCGTATCGAACCCCGCTTTGCGGAACGCGCGAAACACCGGCTTGTGATAGATCCCGGTCATCTCGACGGCGACCAGGGTGTCGGTTAAGCCTTCCTCCCGGCAAACCTCCGCCACCCGTTGCGTCATCAACCGCAATCCGCCCGCGGTATGCTCCACCGTGGTCGGCTCGATGAGGACCTTACCATAGAAGTTTGAGAGCATCCATTTCGAACGGCGCTTAGCGCAGTCCACTGCAACGATGCCAAAATGTTCCGGCCCGACGGCTTGAACCCGTTCCTGGAACTGTCCGTTGGGCTTCCCGATGAATCGCTTCTTCGAGCCTGTGAATTTCCCTTTCCTGGTTTTTGTAGCCATCCGAGCGTCTCCTGATTGAAGGTTGGGCAAACTCCTCCAATAGAAGCGATGGCATGGTCCTTATTGATGTTTTTACAGGTCTTGGGGACATACCAGGCGGCAAAGTCTTAACGCTCCTCGAAGATCGGCAGCCGCGCGTTGGCGCGGTTCAGCACGTGATACACATATCCGCCCAAAGCTGGCCGATGCGGTCGCCCCATATCGCGAGAATGTGACAAAACCGCCCACCGCTGTCAATCAACGGTTCCTGACACCTTTTGTTCTCCGGGGGTCTGGGCCGAAGAGAAGCTTCGTTAATAGTTGATCCGCACGCGGCGCGATCTTCGCGGTAGCCACATCTCGCCAGAGTGCGGGAGGATCCTGTCGAACCAGATGTCCTTGATCCGCTCCCACGTTGCATTTGCGTTCGGCGTCCGATAGTCTCCTGATAATGTACGTTAGTACACTTACCCTAATTCACTTGGAGATCCGCCATGAGCCAGTCCGTTGTCCCCGCAAACACCACTCCGGTTGAACCCCATCCGCCGAAACTGCTCGACCAAGTTCGCGAGTGCGTACGCGTTCGTCGCTGGCCGACCGCCATCGAAGAAGCGTATGTGGATCGTGTTCGCCAGTTCATTTTGTTTCACGGCAAGCGTCACCCGCGCGACCTGGGAGCTGCCGACGTGGCGGCGTTTCTGAAGCACGTTTCGGAACAAGAGCAGCTCACGCCTTCACAACAGTCGCACGCTTACGCGGCACTCCAGTTCCTATACCGGGAGGTACTCAACATGCCACTCCCACCGATTCCGAACAAGTCTCGAGCAAAGCGACGGCCACAACCACAGGCACGCGGCGAAAACCCCGCTGCGCCGTCTCTCCCCCTCGCCCTCTCTCCCCCTCTGTTTATCGACGGCTCGACTCCGCTCGCCATCATCCCCACTACTCCTTCCGTCAACCCGCCACCCAAACTGCTCGACCTTGTTCACCAAGCAATTCGCGTCCGCCATTACAGCCCGCGCACTGAGAAAGCTTACGCGCACTGGATTCGCCGCTACATTTTGTTTCACGACAAGCGACACCCGAATGAAATGGGCCCATTGGAGATCAACCAGTTCCTAACGCATCTGGCCGTCCAAGAGCATGTCAGCGCATCGACGCAAAACCAAGCCCTCAACGCGCTGCTGTTCCTGTACAAAAGCGCCCTGCAGATCGAAATTGGCTTGATCGAAGATGCAGTGCGAGCCAAGAAGCCCGAACGCTTGCCCGTCGTCCTCACGCGCCAGGAAGTCGCGGCCGTGCTCGCCAACCTGGACGGCGTCGTCTTGCTTGTCAGTCTCCTGTTGTACGGTGCCGGACTGCGACTGCTCGATGCCCTGCGTCTGCGCGTGAAGGACATCGACTTCACCAAAAATGAAATCACCATCCGCGACGGTAAGGGGCAAAAGGATCGTGTCACCATGCTCCCGGCGGCGACAAAACAGCTCTTGCTGGATCATCTGAAGTTGGTGCGGCAGCAACATCAAGAGGATCTGCGCCAAGGACGCGGCCGCGCGCCCCTGCCGTTCGCTCTGGAACGCAAGTACCCCAACGCCGATCGCGAGTGGGGCTGGCAGTACGTCTTCCCGGCCTCGTCCTACTACTTGGACCGCGACACGGGCATTTCCCATCGCCATCACCTGCACGAAAGCGTCATCCAAAAGGCCGTCGCCTCCGCCACGCGCAAGTCGGGCATCACCAAGCACGCCACGCCCCACACGTTCCGGCATTCCTTCGCCACCCACTTGCTCGAAGACGGCTACGACATCCGTACCATCCAGGAGCTGCTTGGCCACAGCGACGTCAGCACGACGATGATCTACACCCACGTACTGAACAAGGGAGGTCGGGCCGTCCGCAGCCCAGCCGACTCTCTGGCGTTGTTTCCAGCGGGATATTCTGGCCAGGATATCCCGCCAGCCCAGCGGGATATCCTGGCGACACCTCAGCAGCCAAAACCGTCGTAACTTTTTGCCACGGTGCAACTTGACACGGCAGTTGCACTCGTTACCCTACAGAATAACCCGACCCGGTTATCGCGATATCGACCGCCACGCAGCGGAGATAAGCGGGTTTGTATATTACTTGTTCGTTTGCTCGAGTCGTGGTCGTTATGCCGACGCTGATCCTGCCGCCGCGTTTTACCGACGACACCAACCTTGTTCGCAAGGCCGCGATCGAGGCCGGGTGGGCCGTCGAACGGCTTTCGGGATGGCGAGCCCCCGCGGAACTGCGAGATGCCGATCCCGTGCTGTATGGTGAACCGCTGTTCGCCGCCGTGGTGGCAGACTCCCTTGGTCTCGCCCTCATCGAACCGCCGTTCAACTGGCTCACCACGGTGCCCGCCGCACGGACACGTCGCCACGTTCGCTTTATGTCGTTGGGTGACGCACGGGGCGAGCGATCGGTGTTCATCAAACCCGCCGATGACAAGTGCTTTCGAGCCCGCGTCTACAACTCTGGCGACGAGCTGCCCGATGCGTCCGTCCTGCCGGATGGCACTCCCGTCCTTGTTGCCGAGCCGGTGCATTGGACTCTCGAATTCCGTTGCTTCGTACTCAATCGGCAACTGGAGACCCTTTCCGTCTACTCGCGTGATGGCGAACTGGCCGAGGCATCGGACGGAACCTGGCCCGCAACGGACGATGAAGTTCGATCGGCCACCACGTTCATTTGGGCACTGATCGGGGATGCCGAATGCGGATTGCCTCCGGCGGTTGTAGTTGACATCGGACTGATTGATGAGCGCGGTTGGGCTGTGGTAGAATCGAATCCGGCTTGGGGATCAGGAATCTACGGGTGCGACCCGCGTCGCGTTTTGAACGTTCTCCGGCGTGCGTGCGTCCGCCGTGACCAACTGTCGGCCGATGACGCTGCCTGGATTCCGACTCGGGCCGCGTGACAATAGCAGGGTCGCAAACGAACAATCGATTGCAACCGAGCGGCGGATCGGGTCGGTCCTGAAGTCAAGCCGTTTTGGCCGCCGCCGGTTGAATCGTGTCGTTGAACAAACCCCATAGCAGCGTCCCGTGTGCGATTAAGTTCAACGGCTTTCTATCCCGGCCGCGAGCGAAAGCGTCCAACCGCAACGAAACCCCTTCGCGCTCGCAGCCGGGATAGAAAGCTTTACGTTAGGCCGCTTCTCGAAGTTCGTACCACTGATGCCCCAGGTCTACTGCTGGCTGAACCTGTTCGTTCCATAAGGTGGCTGCGTCGTGCCCCATGACATTCCGCTGATCGCCACCATCGCCGTGGGCTTGGCCTTCGCGTTCGCCGGTGGGTACGCTGCCGTTCGGCTTGGCCTGCCGCCGCTCGTCGGCTAC
>SXHT01000140.1 GCA_005773095.1 Planctomycetaceae bacterium | reverse complement strand
GTGTCTCCCTGAATATCGCGTGGGCCGATTTCCACAATCACGGGCACGCCGCGCTTGACGTGCTGCCACTTCTTGTCGGCACGCGGTACGTCGCGGACGTCGACGATCACCTTCACCGGGGCGCCGTCATAATTCTGAGCCGCCAACTCGGCGCGCAACTTGTTGCAGTATTCCATGACCGGGCCGCGTTCTTCGTCGTTGCGAAAGATCGGCAGCAGAACGACGTGCTGCGGAGCCAGCCGCGGCGGCAGCACCAGGCCGTCGTCGTCGCTGTGCGTCATCAAGAGCGCCCCGACGAGCCGCGTGGAAACACCCCACGACGTGGTCCAGGCGAATTCCTCCCGGCCTTCGGACGACAAGAATTTGATCTCCTGGACCTTTGAAAAATTCTGGCCCAGGAAGTGCGATGTGCCGGCCTGCAGCGCCTTGCGATCCTGCATCATCGCTTCGATGCTGTACGTGTTCACCGCGCCGGGGAACCGTTCACCCGCTGACTTTTCGCCGCGGATCACGGGCATCGCCATGAAGTCCTGGGCGAAGGCGGCGTATACGTCGAGCATTTTGCGGGTCTCTTCCACGGCCTCTTCCTTCGTGGCATGGGCAGTATGCCCTTCCTGCCACAAAAACTCGGTCGTCCGCAGGAACAATCGCGTGCGCATCTCCCATCGCACCACGTTCGCCCACTGGTTGATCAGAATGGGCAGGTCGCGATACGACTTCACCCACCTGGCGTACGTGGCGCCGATGATCGTCTCGCTCGTGGGCCGCACCACCAGCGGTTCTTCCAGCTTGCCCGTCGGGATCAGCTTGCCGTTTTCGCCGATTTCCAATCGGTGATGCGTGACGACGGCGCATTCCTTGGCGAAGCCTTCGACGTGCGACGCCTCTTTCTCCAAGAAACTGAGCGGAATAAATAACGGAAAGTACGCGTTCACGTGCCCCGTGTCTTTGAACTTCTGGTCAAGCGCGCGCTGCATGTTCTCCCACAGCGCGTACCCCCATGGCTTGATAACCATGCACCCGCGCACATCCGACGGCTCGGCCAGATCGCCCGCCTTGACAACCTGCTGATACCATTCGGGATAATCCTGTTCGCGCGTCGGCGTAATGGCGGTCTGCGGCGCCTTGGCCATGGGATGTCCTTAATCTCGTGCCCGTGGTTGATTTGGGCCAATTCTATGCCAGCGCTGCACGAGGCAACAATGCCCTCGTTCCCAGGCAGTGCCTGGGAACAAGCAACCCGCCCCCATATCGCTGCTCGTCGATCTGCGGTACGATAGCGGTTTCCAACCTTTTGTTCGCCCGCGCGGCGAACTTAGAAAGTACTTCATGGCGTCGCGGCGGTTTGTCAGTCAGTTAGCTCATCAGGAAGCGATCGAACAAGTCTTTCTCGCCTCCGACAAGCAGTTGCGGCCCAATCGCAACGGAAATCTTTACCTGCAGGTTGATCTCTCCGACCGTTCGGGCACGATCAATGCCCGCATGTGGAACGCCAGCGAGAACGACTATCGCGCCTTCGAAAATGGGGACTACGTGTATGTCGAAGGCACCACGCAGTTGTTCCAAGGCACGATCCAGCTCATCGCCACCAGCATTCGCGGGGCCCAGGCGAACGAAGTTGCTTCCGACGATTTCATGACGCTGGGCTCGAAACAAATCGACCAGCTCGTAGGCCGCCTCTCCGCGCACCTGCGGAAAATACGCGATCCTCAACTTCGCAATCTGGCCGAATGCTTTTTGCTGGACGAAGAGTTCATGCGCAAGTTCAGCCGCGCGCCGGCCGGCGTGAAGAACCATCACGCCTACGTGGGCGGCCTGATCGACCATGTTGTCAGCCTGATGGATCTGTGTGCCCGCGTGGAAGGTCTTTATCCGTCGCTCAATCCTGATCTGTTGATGATCGGAGCCTTTATGCACGACATTGGCAAGATCGACGAGCTGACCTATGAGCGTGCACTCGCCTACAGCGACGAAGGCCAATTGATTGGCCACCTGGTGATGGCGGTCGGCATGCTCGACAAGAAACTCAAGGAAGTTGAGCGACTCTCGAATGAGCACATCAGCGAGGAAGTAGTGCTGCGGATCAAGCACATGATCGTCAGCCATCACGGCCAATACGAATACGGCAGCCCCAAGCTGCCGATGACGATCGAAGCCGTCGCTCTGCACCAGCTCGACAACCTGGACGCGAAAATTCACAGCTTCGAACAAATCATGCGCGACGACCCCAACGTCGAAAGCGGCTGGACAACCTACAACCAATCCCTCGGTCGCAAACTCTTCAAAGGCCTGCGCGCACAAGATGACGAATGACGAAGCACGAATGACCAATTCAGAGTAAACATGGAGAATTTGCAAGAACAACTGCTCGAATACTGCCGCCGGCCTGAATACAAGCCGGTCAAGCCTCGGGTTATTGCCAAAAAGTTGGCGCTCGATGAAGAAGGCACCCGCGAGTTGAAGCGGGCCCTCAAACGCCTGGTCAAGCGCGGTGCCCTGGGCTACGGCGCGAATCACCTGGTGACGGTCGCCGGCGTCATCGACGGACAGAACAACGCCGCTAATCGCATCGCCGGCGTCTTTCGTCGCACCGAGCAGGGCTACGGCTTCGTTCGTCCCGATGGCGCGTCCGCCGCCGCCGATCGTAAAGACGACGTCTACATTGCCGCCAAGGATTCGCTCGACGCTTCGACGGGCGATCAGGTCCTGGTGCGACTTCGTAAAAAACGCGAAGCGCGCCGGCCGAATCCCGAAGGCGAAATCGTCGAGGTGATCGAGCGCGAGACGCATAAATTCGTCGGCACCTACTTCGAATCCGCCGGACAAGCCTTCGTGCAGGTCGATGGCAAACCCTTCACGCAACCGATCGCCGTTGGCGACCCCGGTGCGAAGAACGCCCAGCCCGACGACAAAGTGGTCATCGAAATGGTCCGCTTCCCTTCGCACGTTCACGACGGCGAAGGGGTGATTACGGAGGTGCTTGGGCCGCGCGGCGATCCGGGTGTCGATACCCTTTCAATCGTGCGTGAGTTCAATCTACCCGAAGAGTTCGCCGCCGATGCACTGGCCGAAGCTCGCGACGAGGCCGACAAGTTTGACGAATCGATCCCCGCCGGTCGTCGCGACCTCACGAAGCAAACCGTGATCACGATCGATCCGGTGGACGCCCGCGACTTCGACGACGCGATTTCGCTGGAGCGCACCGACAAAGGCCACTGGCTGCTCGGCGTGCACATTGCCGATGTGTCCCACTTTGTGCGCCCCAAGACGGCTCTTGATCGCGAGGCTTACCAGCGTGCCACGAGCACGTACTTGCCCGACCGCGTAATTCCGATGCTGCCGGAAGTGATTTCGAATGGCCTGGCAAGTCTCCAACCCGATCGCGTGCGCTACACCAAAACCATCTTCATCGAGTTGTCGCCGGAAGGCATTCCGCTGGGAACCGAGGCGATGTCGGCCGCGATCAAAAGCTGTCGCCGGTTCAGCTACGAAGAAGTCGATCACTACCTGGCCGATCACAGCGCGTGGAAAGCAAAGCTGACGCCCGAAGTTCACAAGCTGCTGGCCAGCATGCACGAACTGGCGATGGTGCTTCGGGCCAGGCGTTTCGCTCGTGGGTCGCTCGAATTGTCGATGAATGAAGTCAAGATCGATCTCGACAAGAACGGCCAGGTCGTGGGCGCTCATCGCGTGATCAACACCGAGAGCCACCAGATGATCGAGGAGTTCATGCTGGCCGCGAATGAAGCAGTCGCCCAACTGCTGTTCAAGAATGAGCTGCACTTCCTCCGACGCGTACACGCCTCGCCCGATCCTCGCAAGCTGAAACTTCTTACCGAGTTTGTGAGTGGGCTCGGCTTCAAGGTCGATAGCCTGGAAAGCCGCTTTGAGATGCAGCGCTTGCTGGCCGCGGTGGCGGGTCGGCCTGAGCAGCACGCTGTCAATTACGCTCTGCTTCGCAGCTTACAGCGGGCCGTCTACGCGCCCGAGGAAGAGGGGCACTACGCGCTGGCCAGCGATTGCTACTGCCATTTCACCTCGCCGATTCGCCGCTACCCCGACCTGACCGTGCATCGACTGCTGGACGCAATTGTCACGGGCAGAAAACCACGCAACGATTTCGGCGAGCTGGCCATCGCCGGCGTCCACTGCTCCGACCGCGAACGCCGCGCCGAGGCCGCCGAGCGCGAGCTGACCAAGGTCAAGCTGCTCAATTACCTGGCGACGCGAATTGGCGAAAAGATGGCGGGCATCATCACCGGCGTGGAAGAGTTCGGCCTGTTCGTACAAGGCATCGAGCTACCCGGCGAAGGCCTGGTGCATGTCTCCTCGCTGCAAGACGACTTTTATCGCTACGACAAGCGATCGCACTTGCTCACCGGGCATCGCGCCGGCAACGCATTTCGCTTGGGGGACGTGGTGGAGGTGCAAATTGCGCGCGTGGACGTCGACCGCCGCGAGCTGGATTTCCGACTGGTTGGCCGCGAACCTTCCAAGGGGCGTGGAAAAGTCTTGATCCCGGCCGCCCACGGCAAGCGGCATGGTGCCGCGAAAGGCCAACGAAAGTCCCCCCCAAGTCGCGTCAAAAAAGGGGGCCATCGGAAATGATTGCGAGGGCGCATTGAAGGAACCGAAGGCATTTCCCAACCCAAAGCCCACGCATCTTGGGTCTTACCAGCAGCAAGGAACTCATCGCAAGCTTGCTAGCTCAGCCGTTCCTCCACGGGCTGGGGACTGGCTCATCTTCCCGGCGAATTTGAAAGCGGCGTGTCCTGCTGTTGGGCGGTTGCCCAACGTGGTTCCCGGGAAAATGTGCCCGTTCCCCTCACTTTGCCCGTGAACGTTTATCTGCCGATTACAAAGACTTTTCCGATTGGGCTGAAGAAACCGTTGCTGGCAGACCGATAACCGAGTCAAGTGTTCGCCCCTGTCTTTTGGAAACGTCCCATGCAGCGCCGACTCAACCTTCGTTCCCTCGCGCTTGGCCTGGCCTGCTTGGGCATGGCGATTCCCAAGACGTGTCTCGGCGCTGCACCCGTCGTGAGTGCGGCACCGGCGATCACCGACGTGGGATTGCAGGCGGGCGGTGTGCTGCGAGGCCAACTGCTCGACGGCCAGGGTCATCCCCGGCCGGGGGCTGTCGTCACGATCAACTGGCAGAATCGGGTGATCGCAGCCGCGACGACCGACCGCCAGGGGGAGTTTTCCGTCGCGGGTCTTCGTGGAGGAATTCACACGGTGACTTCCGGTCCTGATGTTGCGCCCTGTCGGTTCTGGGCGCTTAGCACATCTCCGCCCAATGTGCCGCACAACTTACTCGTTGTCAGCAATCCGACGACGGTGCGCGGCAATAATTGCCGACGCCACGCGATGGCCAACATGCTCAGCAATCCCTATTTCTTGGGGCTCGCCGTCGGCGCCGCCATCATCATCCCCGTTGCCATCAACGCCAGCAACGACGACGACTCAGGATCGTAGCCCTAAAGGCGCGATCTCCCCTCGCTTCTGCCGCAGCGATGGGTCGTTCACCGGAAGAACCGGTTGTGGTAAGGCAAGCTGCCCGACGGTACGCTAATTGCTTGCGGTGAGCATACCGGGTACCATGCTGCTTGCGGGTATTCCTTCCCCACAATCAGGTGAGGCACGTCATGTCGAGAACGGCGAACCATCTTCATCGGCGACGTTTTTTGAAGACCGCGCTCTCGGCCGGAGCCGCCGTGATGGCGCCGCAGATCATCCCAAGCTCCGCCATCGGCAGGGACGGAGCCGTTGCTCCCAGCGAACGGATTGTGGTGGGCGGCATCGGAATTGGAAATCGAGGAACGTACGACCTGGGCTGCTTCCTGGAACAAAAGGACGTTCAGTTCGTCGCCGTTTGCGACGTCAAGCAGGCCCGCCGTGATGCCGTCAAGAAAATCGCCGACCAGAAGTACGGCAACTCCGACTGCGGCCAGTTCCGCGACTTTCGCGAACTGCTCGACCGCCAAGACATCGATGCGGTGCTGATCGCCACGGGTCCGAACTGGCATGCCACGGCGGCGATGCACGCCGCCAAGGCTGGCAAGGACATGTATTGCGAGAAGCCCGTCACGAAGAACATCGCACAAAGCCTGGCGCTCCGAGAGACGATGCGTCGCACGGGGCGCGTTTTTCAGGCAGGCACCCAGAGGCGGAGCCTGCCGCACTTTGCATTCGCCTGCGAACTCGCGCGCACGGGAAAGCTGGGCAAAGTCAAATCGATCCATGCCCACCCGGCCGGAATGATTGCGGCCATGAGCGGATGGATGCCTGCCGAACAGGAACCGCCGAAGGACGTTGTCGATTGGGATATGTACCTGGGACCCGCGGCCTGGCGGCCGTTCCATCAACGGCATCTCGATGGTTTCAACTTTGAGAAAGGTGGCGGAATGGTGGGGGGTGGCGTATTGGAATGGGGCTCGCACTGCGTTGACCTTTGCCAGTGGGCGATCGGCGACAAGATGGTGCCTGTCGAGTACAACCCGCCGCAAGACGGTCGCCTGGTCGCCCGCTATGCCGACGGTGTGGAGCTTGTCATCCGCGAAACCGGTTGGCTGCCGTTGGGGTCGTGCCCGGTGCGGTTCGAAGGAGAGACCGGTTGGGTTGAAGCGGGGGACAGCGGCAAACTGGTGTTGAGCTCTCCGGAGTTAATCGCCGGCAGAGAAGTCGCTGAAATCGGCGGCTACCCGGCGACGTTCCACGTGCGCAATTTCCTTGATTGCGTGAAGTCGCGCAGCCAGCCGCGGACCAACGCCGAAGCCGCCTGCAACGCGCATATTGCGTGCCATGCGGCGAACATTGCCATCGCGCTGGGCCGCAAGCTGAGATTCGATCCGACGAAGCACGAATTTGTGGGCGATGAGCAAGCCAATCGTTTGCGATCGGAAGCGCTGCGCGAACCGTGGCGAATCTAAGGCGTAAGGCGAAATCAATGAACAGACCCCACGACAAGGGGACCGGCAGGTTTGGCTCCCAGGGCATCGCAAATCAGGCCACTCCCCGCAAACGAACGATCAGGATAAACACCATGCCTACGCTTCATCCCTCCTTGCGTTGTGCTCTTGTACTGGCGACGCTCATTCGTCTGGCAGGCGCTGCCCCACTGGCTGCCGATGATTCCGAAGCGGCCAGGGAAAAAGAACTGATCGGGATTCTTCAGTCGGGCCAACCGGCGGAGAAGGCAATCGCCTGCAAACAATTGGCCATCCACGGCGGCAAAGACGCCTGTCCGGCACTGGCGAAGCTGCTGGCCGACGGGCAGCTTGCTTCATGGGCGCGAATCGCACTGGAAGCAATTCCCGATCCGGCCGCCGACGAAGCGCTGCGCAAGGCATCCGAGTCGCTTCAGGGGAGACTCTTGGTCGGTACGATCAATTCCCGGGGAGTCCGCCGAAGCGCAGGCGCCGTCGAGCCACGTCTTGGACGCCGGAAGGATCAAGACCATGAAGTTGCATCGGCTGCCGCGGTCGCGCTGGGGCGCATTGGCAATGATGTGGCGACCAAGGCGCTTCGGCAAACATTGGCTGACGCCGCGGCTCCTGTCCGAACTGCAGTCGCCGAAGGTTGCATCTTGTGTGCGGAACGCCTGATGGCCGACGGCAAATCGAATGAAGCGGTGGAGATCTATGATGCCCTGCGTGCCGCCGACGTTCCCAAACAGCGAAAGCTCGAAGCAACTCGCGGAGCGATTCTCGCGCGCAAGACCGATGGAATCCCGCTTCTGATCGAACAGCTCAGGTCGTCTGACAAAGGATTTTTTCAGATCGGCATGAGCACGGTGCCGGAGCTTCCTGGACGTGAAGTCGCGGAAGCCCTGGCCGCTGAACTGACACGCACAACGCCGGAACGTGCCGCGCTTTTGCTCATGGCGCTGGCGGAACGAAAAGATTCGGCCGTCTCGCCCGCCGTGTTGAATGCCGCCAAAAGCGGCGACAGGCAGATCCGAATTGCCGCCGTGGGTTTGATCGGCCGTGCGGGGAATGCATCGAGTTTGCCAGCGCTGCTGGAGATTGCGACCGACGCCGATCTGGAATTGGCGCAATCGGCGAAGACCGCGCTGGCCAACCTGCCGGGCGAGACGGTGAACGCGGAAATCGCGGCGCTGCTTCTCAAAGCCGAAGGAAAGACACTGCCGGTTCTGATCGCCGTGGTCGGGCAGCGGCGCATCGAGGCGACACCGCCCCTGGTCAAAGCGCTCGATCACGCCGACGCGACAATTCGCTATGCCGCACTCACCGCATTGGGCGAAACCGTGGGCGCGAAGGACCTGGGCGTGCTCATCGCGCAGGTCCTCGCTGCCAAAAACCCGGAAAACGTCCAAGTCGCCGGACGGGCATTGCAAGCGGCTTGTATCCGTATGCCGGATCGTGAGGCATGCGCGGCCGAGCTTGCCGCGGCGATGTCCCGCGCGTCGGTACCAACCAAGGCGAATCTATTGAAGGTTCTAGGCGCCATGGGCGGACCCAAGGCCCTGGCCACAATTGCCGCCACCATGAAAGGCGGCGATGACGAGCTTCAAGACACCGGCAGCCGTGTGCTGGGCGAATGGATGAGCGTGGACGCTGGGCCCGTGCTGCTCGATCTGGCAAAGACCTCATCCCGTGATAATTTCCAGATCCGTGCGCTGCGCGGCTACATTCGTCTGGCACGACAATTCCAGATGCCGGACACTGATCGGGCCGAGATGTGCCAGAAGGCGCTCGAAGCGGCGGGTCGCAATGAAGAGCAGAAGTTGGTGCTGGCCGTGCTTGAACGCTATCCAAATGCTGAATCGCTCAAAGTTGCCGTGAATGCGACACAGGTGCCCGCGCTTAAGGACGAAGCCAGTCAGGTTGCGATAGCGATCGCCCGGAAATTGACGGACAAGTCGCCGGAGGCGCTGCAGATGCTGGCCGGGCTTGGCATCGAGCCCGCGAAGGTGGAGATCATCAAAGCAGAATACGGTGCAGGGACGAATCAAAAAGACGTGACCGAAACGCTTAAGGAGCACGTCGGCGACCTGGCTCAGATTCGCTTGCCGTCGCCAGTTTACAACGCCGTTTTCGGAGGCGACCCCGCCCCGGGTATCGTCAAACAACTCAAGATCCAATACCGCATCAACGGCAAAGCAGGAGAAGCGTCATTCCAAGAAAACGCCGACATCACGCTCCCCCTGCCCAAGTGATTCCATCCTGAATCACGGGACGGGTATCGCAGCATGGTAACCGTTCACACCTTCAGGGCCGGCGCCCACGAAGTCGTTCAAAAAACATCAGGTGCATGGCGAATGTCGCATACGAATATGACGTAATCGTGATCGGCGCCGGTCATGCTGGAACCGAAGCGGCCATGGCGGCCGCGCGCCTGGGGGCCAGGACCGCGCTGCTGACGATCAACTGCGACACCGTTGGCCAAATGAGCTGCAACCCGGCGATCGGCGGAGTCGCCAAGGGACAGATCGTCCGTGAAATCGACGCTCTGGGCGGCATCATGGCCCGGGCCACGGATGCCACGGGCATCCAGTTTCGCCTGCTCAACCGCTCCAAAGGTGCCGCCGTGCGAGGCCCGCGCAGCCAGATCGACCGCCGCCTGTATCGTGAGGCCATGCAGGCCGACCTGGCGCCGACGCC
>SXHT01000139.1 GCA_005773095.1 Planctomycetaceae bacterium | reverse complement strand
GACTCGGCTGGAATGCGCTCCAGGTATTCGATAACCTTCGCGGTATCACGCTCAAGAATTGCGAAGTTGAGCAGCGTGCCCGAAGCTTCAATCGCCTCTTCCTGGTCCGGCCAGGTCTTGATGATGAACTCCGCGATCCGCGCGATCTTGCCAACCTCAAACGACCTGTCGGGGATGGGCGAGGCGGAATAGACCTTGACCCACGAGGCAAGCGCGATCCGCGCTGCCTGTCGCCCCTCGGCGGATTTGGGAAAATGATAGGCCAGATACTCCCCCATCACGGCCGCGTCAAGGTAGTTGCCTTCGTCATAGTTGAAGAAGCACACGTAGTAGCGAACGGGATTGATGTCCTCGATCTTTGAGCCGGCGGGATCCAGTTTGAGGGCCAGTTTGAGAAGCTGAGCGGCCTCCGCCTTGGCTTCTTTTTCCTGTTGTTCTGCAAGCGCTAGTTCTTCTTTATCCTCGGTCTCATTGGCAACGTCGCGGTTCATGCGGGCGGCGGCCATCTTTTCCAGCGATTCCCGGCCACGATCGCGAGCCGCGAGAAATGTCTTTGGCGCGGCATCCGGGTCCTTCTCTTTCGCGCCACCAAGCGCCGTCACCAATTTGGCAGCCTGCTCCTTGAACTCGCCCGGCTGACGGGCCACCGCTCTGGCCAGCTTGAGGGCCGCTTGCTGCAATCGTTTGCGCTCAAGATTTTTCGGACCCAGCGTCGCCATCTGCTTCTGATACGCCAGCGCTGTGAAATATCGCACCGCAAGTGCGTCGGCATCGTTGGCCGCCCCGCCCGCCGTGGCCAGCCAATCGTCTCCCTGCAT
Source organism: Planctomycetaceae bacterium (assembly GCA_005773095.1). Classification (GTDB taxonomy): domain Bacteria; phylum Planctomycetota; class Planctomycetia; order Pirellulales; family PALSA-1355; genus SXHT01. The sequence goes on along the minus strand of SXHT01000139.1, from coordinate 4,332 downwards.
CATCGCGTCTTGGTAATTTTTCTCCTCCGGCGAACACCAGATCTCAATCGCCTGCCGTAGCGCCTTGACGCGCACGGTGCGCAGTTCCTTGGATCTGGCTGGAAGATCGAGCAAATCCTGATACGCGGTCATCGCCCGCTTGCGATCCCCCAGTTCCTGGTAACACTTGCCTTCCCACAGACGGGCGAACAAGCCCACGCCGCGGGTGCGATACTCCTCGGAGATCTTGCTGAATTTGTCGGCGGCAAAATTCAGGTAGCGCTTGGCGTCCGGGCTGCCGGGATCGTAGGTTTTCGCCAGTTCGTAGTCGATGCCCGCAGCCGTCAGTTGGGTCTCCGCCAGATCGGCTGCCAACTCAGTTTTGCGCTGCTTCTGGTCTTCCTCGCCCGGCGCAAATAGCTTGGGCATCTTGTCGAGCACTGCGGTGAACGCTTTCTCGGCGATTGAAAGTTGCTCGCGAGCCTGTTCAAACATTTGCCGGGCATCGAGCAGCCTGGCGTCGCGATCCTCTTTCGGAGCCACGAGCGCGACGGCCACCAGCGAGCGGGCTTCCTCCACTTTCATCGTCGCCAGGCGTCCGCTTGCGGAGGCAGCCAGCTCGCTATTGGGAGCGCTGGCAAGGAACTGCTTGAGCTTGACGGCTGCGGCACTGAATAACCTGGCTTTGACGGCTGCATCCGGGGTGGCCGCCGCTTGTTTCATCAGCACGCTGCCCTGATGAAACAGAATCGCCTGGATTACGTCGTCCGAAACGTACGACTTGGTTTTCAGTTCATCGAGGTACTCCACGGCCGTATCGAAATAGCCCTTGGCACAAAGTGCGTCAACAAATACGGTCACCGGCTCATAGGCTGAGACGGGGCCAGCAAACGATACAAGCGCCACGCTCATCGCCAGAATGAACGTGGCACGTGGAACGCGGAACGCGGAACGTACGAAAACCGTCCGGAATTCCGAGATTGAATCGCGCCTCTTGCGACGAACGATATCCATCATGTTTCGTACGTCCGAAATGAACGGTTTTCGCGGCACATCACCAGCGCCGCGAGAAGAATCCTCGTCGTGCGGGTTCCGGAACCGCAGAGCCAGGAGATCGGAAACCACCTCTATTCCAATTATAGTCTGCAAGCGAATGGCACGAGAAGGGGCCGGCACCTCGAACCGCGGCCAGACAGTTTTCTGTGTTGCGTGGCAGCGTCCGACCCTGCCACCCCCGTTGCAGTTTGAACAACGGATTGGCCGGGCACGTCGAACCAGGAACTGTGAACGCGGATCGTATCAAAACCGTTGCAAGTTCCGAGCTCCGCGTCTATTTCGGCCGCCTGGCCGTGCGGGCCCGCGTTTTTTCCGCCTGGCCGACGAAGGAAAGAAAGACTCGCATCTCGGGCCGGTCAACCACCAAAGGCGAGGCTTGGGCAGCTAGATCGAGCACGGGTCCCAGCGATTTGTTTCCCGCGGTGAAATACGATCCTCGCAACACTTCGGCCGCGTAGGCGACAATGGTTGCAGATTGCAGCGCCGGCGGCCCTTCAGCAAATGACTTGGCGATTTGCTGCCGGGTGATTTGCTGTTGGGCGGAACGCTGCTCTCCCGACGCCGCGTCCTTCCAGGTCAATTCGATGGAGGCCAGTTCATCGCCTCCCTGAGGATTCAATCGAAGCTCCACGAGGGCCGTCGCGGCTTCTTTCGCCCGCATCTCAACCGCCGAAGGAGCGGCGGTCGAACCGGTTAGCGCGACTTTCTCGTGCCCCAACAAGCGGTATGCCGCGACGGCTTGGGGATTGAACGAAATTCGCATCGATGCTTCCCGTGCAACCACTTGATTCCGTCCCGTGAGCGTCTCCAGCAGCGCGAAGCGCGCACCGTCGGCATCGTCAACCTTAAGGACATGGCCACCGCCCGACGCTGAGATGCGATGGAGTGCCTGCTGGTCTCGCTCCGCCACGATTGCACCCACCTGCAATACATGCAGGGTAACGCCTTTGCCAGCCGCATCGGCGACAAGCGTTTCAATGCGTCCGATCGCAGCGTCGGAGAGATCGGCCAGTCCACCGGTCACCAGCACCATGCGGCGAGTCTCGCCATCAGCAAACTGCCGCCTCAAGGTCGCCTGATAAGCCGCTTCCAGGCCGGCGCCCGGGTTGGTGACCCGTTCAGGCTCCAGCGACTGAATCGCGGCCAGAATGCTTGAAAGTTGATCGGACCCAGCCGCCTCCACGAGCAATCTGGCATCACCGCTGGTGGCGACCAGCGTGAGTCGATCGGTGCTGGTAAGCTGCGACGCCAGATCGCCGAGCGCCCGGCGAGCCATGGCCAACCGGCCTTCGCGCCGCATGCCGGTGGACGTGTCGATGACCACCGTCAGCAACGTTTCCGGTCGAAGCTGCGGTACAAGCGGCCCAGCCTGGACCGCCACCTGCAAGAGGCACACTCCCGTTCCAGGTTCCGCAAACGGAGACGGCCCCGCAGCGGTGCACAAGGCCAGCGAACCTGGTGCCGCCGGCGGAAAATCATAATCGACAGCCGCCAGAAACTCTTCCACGCGCACGTCGCTGGCGGCAGGCAATTTCCGCAGCACCAACGCTTGCCAGGCATGCTGGTAACTAGCGGAACTTGTCACCAACGGCACCTTCAGCGACTGCAATTCTTTATGTGCCGCAGGAACTACAAACGGATGTTGACCGTGCCTGGCCAGAAATCGAATGTCGTAGCCCGGGGTGAGCGGCGGCTCGATTCCACGAGACAATTCGCCGGCATCCACCCGATCCAGCTCCGGCAAGCCGTCGAAAACACGGTCTAACCCAAAGATCGATTCTTTGTTCGGCCGCTCGGCGGGAGACGACGGAGACAGAATTTGATCGGGCGATGCGATGTGCTCATTCGCCAGCTTCATTATTTCCCATCGCAATTCGTCAATCGACGGATGGATGACGAATTCGTCGTCGGCCAGCAGCGTGTCGTCGTCAGGCACGTCGTCCGTGTCCGCGCCGGCAATCTCCGCTCCACGATCCGGCTCGACATCGGCGATCATTTCACCCGGCACATCGCTCGTGTCGGTCCCCAAGAAGATCGACCGCGAGAAGTAACCGACACCCATAGCCAGCAAGACGGAGGCCGCAATCGCCATATGTCGACCCGCGATGCGCGGACGCGGTTCCAGCGAGATTCGCTCCAGTCGCTTCCGCATGCCCAAGGGGAGAGGTACATCCACCAACGCCATGTCCATCTGATCGTCGGACAGGCCGGGGCCGATCGGCACTGGCTGATTGGGGCGATATAATTTAGGGCCGCCGGCGGATTCCGATCCAGCCGCCTTCGTGGCATCGTCGCCGGGATCTTTCGCCAACTGGTTCAATCGCGCAAGCATCCCCGCCGGCAGGGGAACATTCCGCAACCGCGCATCGAGCCAGGGATCAGAACCGTACGGAACCGACATTTTATTACTCACTACCCCGTGGATTTTCCCGCCGCCAACCAATACTCCCGCAGTTTCTCTCGCGCGCGACAAACGCGCGACAACACCGTGCCCAACGGCACTCCGAGCAGATGGGCTACCTCCTGATGGGTTAATTCGCCGACCACCACCAAGAGCAGCGACTCGCGCAGCTCGGTGGCCAACCGGTTCAAGGCGGATTGCATTTCGTCGGTGTAATCGTTGGCAAGAGGGTCCGACGTCGCCCCTTCGACGTCGAGCATCAACTCGCCTCCGATTAACCCGTTGATACCTCGCTTTCGCCAACGATCCACAATCCGCCTTCGCAGAATGCTGCTGAGCCACGCTCGTTCGCCCCCCGACCGATGCTTAGCCGGCTGGTAGCCCGAGCGACTCTGCCACGCGCTGCGGAATGTGTCTTGCACCACGTCCTCCGCCTCGTGCCGATCGCCAACCATGCGGTAGGCAACGCGAAACAAGGTGGGGCCATGTTCGTCCACCATCCGGTTAAACTTGACCTGCGACAGCGGCACTTGCTTGGGCCTCCAACGCTCGCCAACACCCCGCTGAGTGCCCCTGGCCCAGGTGACCAGAGTGTTAATCGCAGTCACTCGCGAAGATTATTCCCGAAAAGACAGAATTCGAACGATTGAGTAAGCGGTGTAGGATTCTATGATACAAGGAGTTAGGCGGAATTGCCAACGACGGTCTCTTGAGGACAGGGCCAATCAGTTATCCGCTGCTGGGCCGGCTGTGCCGGCCGGATTTTCGTGACTTTCCCATCCACGGCCGGCAAAGCCGGCCCTACCAGGTTGCCGCATGTAAAACACTGATTGGCCCTGCTCTTGAGGATGCCCGCGGCCGTCCCGAGGGGTCGGATGCGGGCCTGGGGAAGATCG
>SXHT01000138.1 GCA_005773095.1 Planctomycetaceae bacterium | reverse complement strand
GGCCGGCTGGATGCGCGCGGCCGGACTGGGCGATGCTCCACGAACGGTGATGGAAGACTTGGCAAAACTCAAAAGTGGCGACGTGGTCTTACGGGCCCGCGCTCACCAAGGCGGCCCCGATCGTCGCATTACGCTGCGTTGCGTCACGGAACCCGACGAAGCCCAAGCGATCCTCCTGCACCGTCTCGGCCTGACCCCACCCCGGCGCCTCCGGCGACTCGACTAGCTGATTCAAATGTAGTGAAACAAACATCCGCAAATCGCACCTAAGTCCTTTGCCGAACGTCCAAACTCTTTAACTTGGGCTAATTCACAACTAGGAACTTCGGTCTAATCAGCGGCTGCTCAAATCCGCGATTGAAGATTGCGCTCGCGGCCTGCCGTCTTTCGACGTTCCGTCTTCTGTACCCGGCGAATCGCCGAAAGATTCCAAGTTTTCTTGCGCCCGCGGAAGAAACATCCAGCGGACTACGCTTGGTTAAGGACTAGTTCACCAGTTCGTTGGACGCTTTGTCCTTCAATGGATCTTCCCCCAGCAGGTAGAAAAACCAATCCAGGTCGAGACCGCCTTGAAGCATGTCCCCAGCGCCATCATCAAGAACGCTGGCGCCTTTGACCAGCGTGATGCCCGTCCCGCCCAATATCGGGCCCGTGCCGGCGCGGAGGTTCGCGACTCGCTCGCCGTACAGGCGCGACGAGATCCATTCGGCAAGCAGCTTCTTCAGCGCCAGATCCTGCGTATCGTGCGCGGTCGTTCCGCCGACGAGCAAGTCGTCCCCCTGATCGCCGTTCAACTCGTCGCGGCCAAGACCGCCGATCAGGATGTCTCGGGCGAGTCCGCCGTAGATCAGGTCGTCTCCCGTGTCTCCCAGAAGGATGTCGTTGCCTGCCTCGCCGTAGAGCTTGTCCATGCCGTCTCCACCGCGCAACAGATCGTGGCCGGCGCCGCCGTACAGCGTGTCGCGATCGGCATCGCCATACAACGTGTCGTTGCCGTCGTCGCCGTACAGCGTGTCGCCATGGGCGTCGCCGTGGAGCAAGTCGTTGCCTCCGCGGCCATAGCCTTTGTCGTAGCCGGTGCCTCCCCAGATTTCATCGGCTGCCGCTCCGCCGTTGAGAGTATCGTTGCCCGGGCCTCCGCGCAGCTCGGCGCGGATGTTGATGTTCGATTTGACCTCAAGCGTGTCGCCTCCATCAAGGCCGAGCATCACGATGCGGCCGACCTGAGCAGTCGGATAACTGCCGGTGACCTTGCCGTCTTGCTTCACGCGAAGCTGCGAGCCAACGGCCTCGACGAGCATTTTGTTGTTGGCAATTGTGCCGACCACGTACAATGCTTTAGCGCCGGGATTGACCGGATCGTCGATCAGCCGCGAAGTGCCGGGAGGAGGGATGTCGGGCACATCGAAGGCGAAATCGAGCGACAGATCGTCCGCCGAAGCGATTTGCGTCGCCTGTGGATTGGCATTGGTCGCCGTGGCCTGGTAGAGCGCCGCGCCTTCCTGGAAGTTCCTCCCCGCCACGCGCACTGCGTAATCGCCGTCGATCGCGGTGAAACCGTAGCCTCCGGCGCTGTCGGTGGTCACGCTACCGACGAGTTGACCGCCCGCAAGCAACTCCATGACGACGCCCGCCACGCCGCGCTCGTTGGGGCCTTGGATTCCGTTGCCGTCGGCGTCATCAAACACGGTGTCTCCGATTCGGCTGACGTTCGTCTCACCGCCACGGCAAAAAATCAGATCGGTGACTGCACTGTTGCCGTCGAACGTGATCTCCAGTCGGGCAACGTTCACGGCGTTGAGCGCGACAATTTGGACGCTGTTGTTGCCCAAGGCGAGCGTGAGATCGGAAGCGACCAGATTGCCAGAGGAATCGAAGGCCCGGATCGCGGTATCGGTTTCTTCTGGATCGACGTCGAGCAGGTGAACTTCATGCAATTCCACCGGCGTATCGAACGTGAAGGTGATGACCCCCTCGGTGGCTCGGACGCTTCCGTTCGCAGCGGCCCGGTTCTTGCTGATGACCAGTGCGTTGCGCAATGGCTGGGTGTTGTTCAGGCCCGGACCAGGAGTCTTCAGATCTTCATTCGGGTTCGTGATGGCGGTATTGATGATCATCGGTGGGTTGTTGAACGGGTCGTGGCTGGTGACATGTACGCCCCAGGCGGCCCATTGCTCGAAAACCTTGGCACCAGCGGGTAGCGAATTCCCGTGGGCATCGGTTTCGAAGTCGATCGTCGGCAGGCAGAGGGCGTCCGGTTCTTCGGACGGCGTGCGCAGCGTGGCCGTCGCTTCGGCGGCGATTGCGCCGTTGGTGAGCGATGTGACTTGCACCGTCACCGTGCCGGTTCCCATGTTCGCAAGGTTCGCACTGAGCAGAATTGCGCCGGTCGAGAGACCGGGTAAGATGAACAAGGGAACCGTCTGCGTTGGCTTGCCGTCGAGACCCACCAGGCTCGCGGAAGCTGGGCCGGTCATCGTGCTGATGGTTGCCGTGTACTGATCTTCCAAGTTGCCGATGTTCTCGACCAAGAGCAGGAATGACCCGGGCCCGGGCACCGGCAGTTCGATCAGTTCCTTTTCGAACGCGGCGGCGACATCTTTCGTGCCGGCGATGGTGACGTCCGCCGAATCGCTGTCGAGCACGGCGTTGTTGGTCCGCGAGCGCGCGATTCCTACCAGTTGCAACGCACCGGGGAAGGCAAAGTCAATCGCGCCCACGGTGATCGGCACCGTTTGCGAAGCGCCGGGGTTCAGCGTGACCGAAGAACTGCCCAGCGTCGCCACCAGAGCCACCGGAGCGGCCAGCGCCAGATCGAAAGTCTCGGTGGCTTGACCCGTGTTGGTCACCACCATCTGGAAGACGCTGCCCGGCGGCCCCGAAGTTTGTGTGATGTTCACGGCGACGCCGAGACTAAGCACGGTCAGCGAACCGTCGTCGTCGCCGGTGATGGAGACATCGGTAATCGAAGCCGCTGTCACGGTAAAGGGATAGTTGGCGGCTGTCGTTCCAATCGGCGGCACGATGGTGAAGGGGAACTCGCGGAAGTTGCTGGCCCCCGGTGGCACCGTGAAGATGCCGGAATCGAACGCAACCACAAAACTGGCCGGTAAACCCGTGGCGAAAAGCACAAAATCATCCGCGGCGCTGCCGGTATTGGTGACGCGGGCCACATAATTGGCCGCGGTCCCTTGCCCAGCCGTGGCAGTAACGGGCGTGACCGACACCACGACGCCGTTTGCGATCGGATCGGCTGCCGGAAGCAGCGGATCGCCTGCAAGAACGAGAGCGCCTTCGACAGACGATGCCACGCCAGCGGTTGTTGCGGTCACGACGAATCCAAACTCACTCAGCGCGGCAAATGGATCGGACGTGAGCGTCAGATCGACGCTCGCTGAAGTGCCGGCCGCCACAAAGAGCGGAGTCGGCAGATTGACCCAATCGAGCGGCACGCCAGCGACTGACAGGTCGTAGATTACGTCGGTCGCCGCCGGATTTTCAATCGTCACGGTGTAAATGGCCGACTCGCCCGGCCGTTTCGTTTGCGTGGCGGGATCCAGCGACAGCACTTGCTCCGCGATGACGGATTCCGGCGGAAGATTAACCTGGCCCGGAGTGGCCTCCACCGTGAAATCGACGAACGTGTCGAACGTGACCGCGCGCCTCTCGCCCGGCTGCAGGCCCGTCACGCTGGTTTGCCAGGTGAATGTTTGCGTGGGCGTGGCCGCCGTCAAACCCAACTCCCAGACGAGCGTATCGAAACCAACGCCCGCGATAATCTCCGTCGGCTCAATGTTGAACGAGCCGGGGACGATCTCGACGCCCGTGAAGTTGGGAATCTGCACCTGGGCGGTGACGGGAATCGCGCTGACTTCGCCGATTTCGTAGATCTTCAATCCGGCTGAGTCGGCCGAGTAAATGAAACCGTCGCCGCCGGCGAGCATGTTTGGCAAAGCGGTAACGTCGGTTCCCACCGAGACCAGGTTGAGAGGATCGGCCGTATTGACGAGCCCAATCTCTGGATCGTCCGGATCTCCCAGACTCCCGAAACTGTACAGGTCTTCGGCGATGCGTTCGAAGGTGGCGCCGATGCCACGCGAGCGTCGGGAGAGTGTTTGCGTATCGAGAATCTGCGGATCGCGCGGGTCGGATATGTCGAGCGTCGCCAGCACGATCGAGCCTGCCAGCCCGCGTTCGAGGTCCGGTTCCGTCCAGCCGCCGCTGGAAGCGAGCACGTAGGCGCGATCGCCATCGATTTGAATGCCTGTGATCTGTACGGTGCCGGGTATTTGCAGTTCGCCGGCGATCGAGAGGTTCGCGGGATTGGCAATGTCGATGATCCGGATACGGCCCACGCCCAATTGGGGGTCTCCGCCGGTGGCGGTCGTGGTGGCGATGTACAACGTGCTGGCGTCCACCTGCTCGACATCGAAGACGTTGAACGGGCCGCCGCTTTGATCGATGCCGCCGACCACGCCAACGCCGTCGTTGCTGGTGCCAAACGTATTGACCAGGATGTCGGCGAAGGTCGGCGCCGACGGATTCGAGATGTCGATCGAAATCAGATCGCCGCTGTGGGAAACGATGTTCGCGTTTGGCGACGTGCCGAAAAACAGGAACTGGAGAGTCGGGAGGTAGGCATGCGTGTCGGTCAACAACAGGTTAAAGGGGGCCCAGTAGGGGAGGTTTGGCGACGTGCCCAGCAGCGTGGGATTGGCCGGGTCCGCGGCAAGCGAATAAATCGAAAGCGTGATGGTGTTGCCGGTGCCGATCGGGTTGCGCAGGGCGACGAGCTTGTCGCCGCGTATCTGAAGCACGCCGGCGCCCGTACCGACGGTGCGAATGAATTGCGGATCGGTTCGATCGGTAATGTCGAACACGCGGATGCCAACATTGGGGATCGCGACGTACGCCAGGTTGCCGGAGACGGCCAGGCCCGTTGCCCCGGCTGCCGCGGCGACTCCGACCAGGGCGAACGGCGGCGTTTGCGCGGTGTTGGCCGAGACTTGCAGCGTGTTCGTGACCGTGCTGTCGCCCGGCGGCAGCGTTTGCGGAGCAACATCCAAGCTGGCCGTGACGGGTGACCCGATCAGCAGCAAGCCCTCGCCGGTCGCACCCGGAATGGCAACACCCAGCGCGTCGGTCACCGTGACGACGATCCGGTAATTGCCCAGTGCCAGGCCGGTCGTGTCGAACGTTCCCAAATCGACCGTCGTGAGCGACGTTTGCACGGTCAGCTCAGTATTCACGGGCGTCGAGACAAAAACAGAATCGCCATTCGGCGCGAACACTTCAAACGAGACCAGTGCATCCTGCCGGCGGTTGACGGCGTTCAAGAGCCGCGTCGTGACCCCCACCATGGTGCCCGGATCGGTAAACGGCGGATCGGGCGCAACATCCACAACGCCGACAAACTCATTCCGCACGGTCATTGAGCCAACCGCTGATTTGGCGATTTCCGGAAAGCTCTCGACCGAGACATCGACGGCAAAGTCGAACGCCAAAAGCTCGTTCAGATCGTTCTGCGTCAACGTGACAAAGACCGAGGCAAATTCATCGCGGTTAAGCGTCACCTGCGTGTCGCTGAGCTGGCTTGTGACCGAAGGCGGCAAACCGGAGAGACTAATATTGTACGTCCCCGGCGACACGCCGCCGATGTGGTGCAACTTCAGTTCGTATTGAGTTGGCACCTGCGGCAGCGCGACCTGCGTGTTGGGCAACAGGAACAGTTCGAAGTTAAACTCGTTGCGAAAGAACACCGCGTCGCCGAATCCGTCGAGCGCCGTGCCGAGATGGTTCAGCGCGGTTAAGACTTCGGCGTCATTCGTGGCCGCCGCCAGTTCATCGCGCGGCCCGGTCAGATCGTCGATGAAATTCACCAGGATCGGATCCACGGCCAGCAGCGTAAGGATGCTATCGAGACTGGCAAGGGCCTGGCTCTTGAACACCTCGCTGCCTGGCTGCTGTGTGAGATTGGTAAGCGCAATCCCCAAATCGTCCAGTCGGTTGGCAAGATCTTCATTGCCAAATACTCGCGAGGCTGCAGCGGCACGATTGACCGACTCAACGCCTGGCGCGGCAACATGGACTGGGATCGTAAAGTCGACGGGTTCCAATCCGCCGAATGTTGCCTCAATTCTTGCCGAGAGTGCTGAATTGAGGGGCGTACCGGCATCAGGCGTAAGCGTTACAAACAGCACCTGTAACTCGCCTGGATTGAGCGTAAGCTGTTGAATACCGTCCACAGTGAGGCCCGGTGGGGCGTAAACGGTAAAGTCCACAGTGTCAGGTACATTGCCGCGAGCCTCCACCACGAGCACCGTCTGAATCTGCAACCCAGGGGTCGTCGTGACTTCAGGCGGGTCTGCGTCGAGCGTGATCGCATGAACGGCTGGTACAACGAACGTTCGCACCTGCGACTCTGTAATCGCGGCATTCGTTGAACTTGTGGCCGCAACGGTGAATTCGACCTGTGTGCCCGGCGGCGGAAGCTGCCCGTCAGGCCCTAAATAAATGCCAATGGTCGCGGTTCTACCTGGAGGGATCGTGACTGTATTCGCGCTGCTGAGAATCGTGAAGCCGTCGGGCGGATTCGGAAAGGTCAAGTCAATGGTGTCGGTTGTCGGGCCGCTGTTGTAGATGGTTGCCAGAAATGCCGACGGTAGTTGCGCTCCGAAAACCGGCACTGAAAACGTTGGGTCGGCGACGAGTTGCAGCGAAATGCCGGGCGATGTGGCGTTGACCGTCACCTCTACCTGCGTTTGCGCGACCAATTTCGGGTTCGTCGCCGACTGTGCGAGAAGTTGCACCGGAAAAGTTCCCGATTGAAGTCCAGCTTGCGGCTTTACGGAAACCAGTCCGTTATTATCCACCGTTACCATCCAACCTGGCGGGGCAAGTGCCGACAACCGATACGGACCAGCAAAGCTCGTGCGAACATTCGTTTGAAAATCAACATATGTATTTTGATCGGTCGCTTGCACAGGGGGAGTCGCCGAAAGTGAAACCGCCGCGGCGACGTTGCCCGTAAGTGTAACGTCGGTGTTACCATTGGCTGCGACATTGACTGTGCCAGTGAATTGATGCAAGGTAATGCCGCTGGCTAGATTGAGTAAGTTTCCCCCCAGCGAGACATTGCCGCCCGACGCAGACCCCAACTCGAGCTGGCCCGACGTCACGTCGATTTGCGCATCGCCGGCAAAACTGGGGGAGGCGCTGGCGCCGCTTCCTGAAATCGTCGCCGACGTGATGGTGGTAACCGTGTATGTGCCTTCCGGCAACGTCGTCCCATTGAGTCGCAAGGCGGCGGTCGAGACAGCGATTGAAAGACTCCCCGTCACAAGTGCGGAGTAATTTTTCCATTCGCTGCTGACGCCGAGACCGCCGATCGGATCGTCGTAAAATGCAAGGCGTCCATTGCCGTCGACGTTGTACTGATTGTTGCCCGACACGACTATCGGCACTTGCGCCGAAGGAACGAGCGCGACAACACCCGATCCAATCACTTGGCCAAGCTCAGACAGAACAGTCGCGTTCGCAACATGAAGCGTGCTGGCCTGGAACGCAGTTGCCGCAGTCGAGTTCCACGCCGCCGCGACACTGCCGGCGATAGAGACCGAGTCCGTCGCCGTCGTTCCGTTGATCGCCCCGACCGTCAGATTGGAGTTTTGGTCAATCGTTGTCGTCGCATCGTTGGTAGGCACGCTGGGCGCTGGAAAATCTCCAAAGAGCTGTCCACCAATCGGCGGGTCCTTCTTCGCATTAGCTCTTCCCGAATCTTGTCCGGTCATATAGTTGAATTGGCTACGATCCGAGAACTCGTAAAGCGACAGTGCGATCACACCCAAGGTACTTCCAAGTCTGCCCACTAATCGTGGATTCTTGGCTGACTCTTCCAACACTTCCGGTCCTTTTTTTGAAACGATTTTTTGCCATCCCTTAAGGGCCAATTCCTTTACAATGGCAAAAAAATCCTGGATCGCTGCCCACAATCCCCCAGTTTCGCTCGATTGGCCGGCGTGGTTGCCGTCGTCTGACACGGCAATCGTGTAGCCTTCCGCATCCTTCTCAAGCCAGGCAATTCTGGGCTCACCGTTGATGATCACCGACTGCGAAGGAACCAGGATTCTGTCGCCTCGGATCGCCGCGAGCATGATCCTGGTTTTCGCTTCAGCCGTCAAGTACAGCGAATCGAGTGTCGAGAGGTTATCTTGCGAAATAACCACTGGCGATACTCCTGGTTGCTGTAATGCCCGCACGAGGATTGCAAACGATGAATTAGTCCCGGCAGTTGTGTCCAAGGGATCGGCGGGATTCAAGATCGCCCCTTCGGCCAGGCTGTCGTGGAAACCCTGAAGCTCACGAGTGACTTCCGCGGCCGCCATAGCCTGTCCGGGCGGCAGCACAACGCGCGGTTTGGCTCGTAGGATATCAATCGTGAGGTTGTTGGTTGCGGAGGCCGAATCGGGGTCGACTTCCATGCCGCTACTGACAGCCACCAGCCGTGGCGAATCAAAGTAGAAGGCGACATTTCCAACCTGCGCGTTTCGCTCGACCAACATATCCGAAACCACCGCGAAACTGCCCGCGACAAGAGCGGTTGAATTCGCGGCAAGCTGACGGCCGAGTTGGTCAAGAAGGGGGTCTCCGACGCCGTTGGTCAATGAGCCGACACCGCGGAGTCGAGAGACTAGCTCGGCGTCGTCGATCAAGTGTTGATTCTCGCGCGCCAGAAGTCCTGCGAACGATTGAGAAGATGTCGACACGTGCAGCGTCACTATGTCCAAGGGCGTCAGCGCAGGCGCACCGTCCGTAGGCAATTGTAGCGGCACTCCGCCGCCGCCCTG
>SXHT01000137.1 GCA_005773095.1 Planctomycetaceae bacterium | reverse complement strand
GTGATGGAAAACATCCTGCCAACCGGCAGGGTGTTTCAGGCGGGAACCCTGAGTGGAAATCCACTTGCCACCGCCGCGGGCATTGCCACGCTCAAGGTGCTCCGCGACGGCGGGGTCTATTCACGACTCGAAGCGTTAAGCGCGCGGCTTGCCGATGGACTCACCGCGGCTGCTCGCATCGCAGGCGTGCCGCATCAATTGGCCCGCGTCGGCAGCATGATGACGCTGTTTTTCAACGCGGAGCCGGTGACCGATTGGACCACCGCCGGCCGCTGTGACACCTCTCGCTTCGCCAGATACTTCTGGGGCCTGATCGATGGCGGCGTTTACATGCCTTGCAGCCAGTACGAAGCGCTATTCGTGTCCGCGGCACACAGCGAAACCGATATCAATCACACGGTCGAGGCGGCGAAAGAAGTGCTGCAGGTGATTGCGTGAGACCCGTAAAGCCCTGGGATGACCCATCCCTGGGCTTCAGGTGGCGATCGTGTGCCGTTTGTCCCACTGTTCTTCAGCCGCCGTGCGCCGAAAGTATTGTGGCAAGAGTGCGAACGGGCCAAATTTCGAACTGTCGCCGGAGATTTGCAGCGCTTCGAAACCGGCACGCGCCACGGTTGCCGCCTGCGGTTGCCAGAAGTTTGCCTCGACGACCAAGGCGTACCGTGGAAGTCTGGTAATCAACCGTTCGATGCCGGGCCCCGTTACCCATTCACCCGGCTGCAGACCTGACAACCAAACGTCGGCCGCTACGACCGTTGTTGGTTGCACCGGGAAGCAGCGCGTGGGATGAGCAAGATCTTGGCCGAATGTCGCGACAAATAACTCATCGCGCTGCGCGTCCATCAAGGCTGTAATGCGTTGCCGACCGCAGGGAATCGCCTGCCGTGCAATCGCCTCCAGCGTGTGGACACCCACCGCCGGACATCCCACGGCGTAGGCAAATGCCTTGGCCATGACCACGCCGATTCGTATGCTGGTAAACGAGCCCGGTCCGGTGGTGACGGCCACCAGTTCGATTTCCCGGGGTTTCCAGCCAAAGTCCGCGAGGCAGCCTTGGAGGGTGGGCGCCAGCGAACGTGCGCTGCGCATCGTGGCCGGCAAGGGCCATTGCCGCGGCTCCGTCGTCTGCTGCCCCGTCCACAAAGCGATCGAACCCGTTGAGCCGGACGTTTCGAGAGCTAGGACTTTCATCGATGATCTTCTTCTCCCCGCGAGCGGCCACAGGGCAAGCCGCGCCGCAAAACCGGGGTTCTGCGCTGTGCGAGAACCCTTGACCCTCTCAAACCGCCCACCTAAATTGAAGGATTGTCCTGCGATTTCCTTCTGCTGCAAGTGAGCCTGGCGTGATGCGTGCACTCATCAGCGATATCCACAGCAATCTCGAAGCGCTTGAGGGGGTGCTGGCGGACATCGCATCGCAGGGCATCACCGAGGTCGACTGTCTCGGAGACATTATCGGCTATGGACCCAATCCACGCGAGTGCATCGACCTGGTGATGGATTGCAATTTTTGCCTTTTGGGCAATCACGACCAGGGAGCGCTTTTTGACCCCGAAGGATTTAACACGGGCGCCGAACGTGCCATTTTCTGGACGCGCGAGCAGTTGGAAGCTGGCAAGGGGGATCCCGCGCGAAACGCCGCTCGCTGGGACTTTCTCGGCGAGTTGCCGCGCAGCAAGCGGGAGAATGAACTTCTGTTCGTGCATGGGTCCGCCCGCAACCCGCTCAACGAGTATGTGTTTCCAGAAGACATCTATAATCAGAAGAAGATGGAAAAAATATTCAGTCTGATTGAGCGGCATTGCTTCCAGGGGCATACGCACGTCCCCGGCGTGTTCACGCAAACCATGAACTTCCTAAGCCCCGAAGAAATCAATTACGAGTACCGGCTCAGCGACGAGAAGTGCATGGTGAATGTCGGCAGCGTGGGCCAGCCGCGCGACGGCGACCCAAGGGCTTGCTACGCGGTGCTGAACGATGGCGTGCTGCGTTTTCGCCGCGTCTCGTACGACTTCGAGAAAACGATCCGCAAGATTTACGATATTCCCGATCTGGACAACTTCCTGGGAGACCGTCTCCGCGAGGGCCGTTGACCATCCTGGCGACGAACACCCTGATTGGGCCGTATCCGCAAGGTGCGTTTTTCGTCGGCCTGTGCTGCTGCCTGTGCGACTTGCCATTGCGGAAAGGCTCGATTCCGCGAGAATAACGTAGGTTCGTGATGAACGGGCTTCCGGAGCCTCTCCTGGAATGGGGTCGGAAGATCGTCGGGATCGCGATCGGTCGCTAAGGGTCGTTTCGTGGATAAGCGCTTTAAGCTTTGGTTGCTGATTTCGTTGGGCCTGTTCTTGATAAACACGCTCATCGGCGCGTGGTTGTTTCCACCTCAACCCAAGGCCAGGCCGGTTGCCGGCAGGGCTGCTGCCGGCAGGGCTGCTGGTGACGGGCCCGTGCAGGAGGCCGTGGAGGCCGCGCCCGGCCAGCCGAAGGACGAGAAACCGGCCGGCCAACTCCCCAAGGCTGAGGACGTCCTGGCGAAAGACGGCGAAAGGCCCGCGGCCGTCGACGCGCAGCCCCGGCGAATCACGCTTGGCTCGGCCGATCCAGCCAGCCCCTACCGGATGCTGGTTACGGCGACCAGCGTCGGTGCGGCCATCGAACGGATTGAACTCAACAGCCCCAAGTATCGCGACTTAGACGACCGCAGCGGCTACCTCGGCCATCTCGCCCTCGCCGATCTCCCAAAACCTGGCGGGGCTCGGGTTCAGGCGGTTGGTGATGGCACGCCGGCCGCGCTGGCAGGCGTCGAGGTCGAGGACGTGATTGTTGCCGTGGACGACAAGCAAATTTCCTCCGGCCAGCAGTTCGACGCGTTTTTGAAAACCACCAAACCCAATCGTACCGTCAAGCTCACGGTCATGCGTGGCAGTCAGCGGAAGACCCTGTCGGTGAGGCTCGTTCGCCGACCCCTGGATGTCGTGCATCCCGAGCGCGCCACCAAGGCGCTCGACTTTGTGCCTCCTGGCAAGCATGATCCGTTATCGCTTTTGCTGACCTTGCAAACACTCGACGGACGTGCGCTGACCGCTCCCGAGGGGGGCGGACCCGGCAAGGAGCTGGATGGCCTCGATCTGTGGAATGGCGGTTGGGAGGTTGCCGCCCACACGGCCGACGAAGTCTTGTTTCGAAAGTTGCTGACCGACGACGGATTGGAACTGATCAAGCGATTCTCGCTCGCCAAGGTGAAAGGCCAAACGCGTGAAGACGATCCGTCTTATCACCTGGATGTTGAGATTGGCATACGCAACGTGGGGGAAAAGATCCGTACGGTTGCTTATCAGCTCGACGGGCCGACCGGTTTGCCGGCTGAGGGGGCCTGGTACGCGAGCAAGGTGAGTCGCTCCTGGGGCGCCGCGGGCCTGCGCGATGTTGTGTACCGTCTGCCTGGTAAGCAGCCGTGGGAGGAGACATGTGCAAGCATTGCCACGAACGAGGCCAAGGCGCAGTCCGAAACACCCTCTTACATAGCGGTCGACGCCCAGTACTTTGCTGCGGCCTTGATCCCTCTGAAGAAGCGCGCGGAAGATGTCTGGTTGAGTGACATGCGGCCGATCCGCGTGGGCGACCTGCCCAAGGAAGTCGGCGATCACAAGCTGACTAACGTGTCGTTCCGTTTAACATCCGTTCCATCGGTGCTTGAACCGAACGGCGAACTTCGCCATCGGTATCGCTTCTTCGCGGGGCCCAAGCGGCCGGCGATCGTCGAGCAATACTCGGCCATGCCGGTTGTCCCGGGATCGGCAGTAAGCCTTGACGATTTGGTTTACTACGGTTGGTTTGGCTGGGTTGCCAAGCCGATGCTCGCGGTCCTGCACATTTTTTATTTGCTGGTTCGAAACTACGGCATCGCCATCGTGATGCTTACTGTTCTGGTGCGTGGGGCCATGTTCCCGATTTCCCGCAAGCAAGCGTTGAGTGCTCAGAAGATGCAGGAATTACAGCCGCAAATCAAAGCACTCACGGAAAAATACAAGAGCAATCCGCAGGAACGTCAGCGGGCGCAGATGGAGCTGTTCCGCAAACATCACTACAATCCGCTGGCCGGCTGCTTGCCGATGTTCCTGCAGTTGCCGATCTTTGTGGGGTTGTATCGCTCTCTGATGGTCGACGTGGAACTTCGTGACGCGCCACTCATCAGCGCGGCGGTGCGCTGGTGCTCCAATCTTGCTGCCCCGGATATGCTGTTCGACTGGAGCCGATGGGCGCCGGTGTTTGTGAATCAAGGCCAGGGTTTCTTCGGGCTTGGGCCGTACTTCAACATTCTTCCGATCTTCACGATCGTGCTGTTTCTGTGGCAGCAAAAGTTGTTCATGCCGCCGCCGACCGACGAACAGACGGCCATGCAGCAGAAGATGATGAAGTACATGATGATCTTCATGGGCTTTATGTTCTTCAAGGTCGCGAGCGGACTGTGCTTGTATTTCATCGCCTCAAGCCTTTGGGGCATCGCCGAGCGAAAGCTGCTGCCGAAAACGTTGCCCCAAGGCGCTGGCGGTGGGACGGCCGATAAAGCAACCGCGATCGAATCGCCCCCTTCCAGCAACGGAATCGGCAAACGCAAGCGGCGGCAGCGCAGCTGAATAGCTGGCATCACTTCCCCCGCTCCCTCGCCGCGCGGGTTTTCGTCGGGGTGAGGGGGAAGGTGTCAGGGCAATCCGTCATCACGGCCCCCTGGCGCATCCACACATTCGCAGCTTCAACAACTGATTGGCCGTGAATCCGTCATGCTGTCGTTCGACGACACGATCTGCGCCATTGCATCCGCGCCGGGCGGCTCGGCGCGCGGAATCGTGCGGCTGAGCGGACCGCGCGTGCACGAGGTGCTCAAGGCTTGCGTTGAACCGGACGTTATTGCACGACAAGCCATCGCGGTTCGTGGGCAGGTTCGGGTGAAGCCGCCGATCGGTTGGCTTCCCGGCGACTTGTTCGTCTGGCCGAACTCGCGCAGCTACACGCGGCAACCCACGGCGGAGTTTCACAGTTTTGGCTCGCCACCGTTATTGGCGGCGGCCGTTCAAACTTTTTGCGAACATGGGGCGCGGGGGGCCGAGCCGGGAGAATTCACGCTGCGCGCTTTTCTCGCTGGCCGGCTCGACCTGCCACAAGCCGAGGCCGTGCTCGGTGTGATCGACGCGGTTGGTCGCAGGCCGTTGGAAGCCGCGCTCGCGCAGTTGGCGGGCGGCCTTTCGCGGCCGCTTGCCAGGTTGCGAGAAACGCTGCTGGAGCTGCTCGCACATCTCGAGGCGGGACTCGACTTTGCGGAGGAAGACATCGAATGTATTTCGCCCCACGAACTCGATCGAGCCCTGCAAGACGCCGAGGCCATGACGGTGCGACTGTTCCTCCAACTGGGCTCGAGGACCACCGCGACCGATCTGCCGCGCGTCGTGCTGGCCGGACCCCCCAATGTCGGAAAGAGCAGCCTCTTCAATGCGCTGGTTGGTCGATCCGCGGCTATCGTGTCCCAGCATCCCGGAACCACGCGCGACTATCTGACGGCCACGGTCGAATTCGGCGGCGTTAAGTGCGAACTTGTTGACACAGCCGGTTGGGCGGCGGTGGAGACATCCGCTACCGTAGAACATTCCGCGCAGGAAGCCGCCACAAGTCAGCGAGAACGCGCGATCGTCACCTTGCTCTGCCAGGATTCAACCGTTCCACCAACGATCCATGCAGCTGAAATGCCAGGCCACGGCGCGCTGCTTTACGTCTGCACCAAGTGCGACCAGGCACGTGGCGCCCCTTCCCGTTGGATGGGGATCGAAACCAGCAGTGCCACAGGTCACGGGTTGGATAACCTCGCTTGCGCAATTGCGCACGCTGTCGCTGCGGCGGCATCCGAAGCCATGGTTGTCGGCACGGCCGAGCGATGCCACGAAAGTCTCCATGGGGCGAAAGACTCCCTTCGTCGAGCCCGAGATCTCAACCGTCATTGTGCGGGGGAAGAGCTGATCGCCGCGGAATTGCGACTCGTGCTTTTCGAACTGGGCAAAGTCGCTGGCGCAGTGTATACCGACGATATCCTGGAGCGTATCTTCAGCCGCTTTTGCATCGGGAAGTAGCCGTCACACTCCGCGTGACGAGCGCTATGGTGTGACCGATTCTCAACAGACCGCTCCTCACGGAGCGTGAGGGCTTCGATATGATCATGAAAGACCTTCCCACCCCCGCGCTGGTCATCGATTCTGCGGTCGTGGATCGCAATTTGTCGCGAATGGCCAACTATGCTCGCCAGCACGGCCTTGCGCTTCGGCCGCATACGAAGACGCACAAGTCGCGGAAGTTGGGGGCCAGGCAAATCCACTCAGGCGCCCAAGGGCTGGCGGTTGCAAAGGTCGGCGAGGCGGAAGTCATGGCCGAGATCTGCGACGACTTGTTGATTGCCTATCCGACGCTCGATGCGCCACGCACCTCGCGGCTGGCACGCCTGGCCGCGACGAAAACGATTCGCGTGGGAATTGACTCGCCAGAAGCGGCCCAGGCGCTCGGAGCCGCTGCCAGGGGGGCCGACGTTGCCATGGGAATCCTCGTCGAACTTGACGTCGGCTTTGGTCGCACCGGCGTGGCGTCGCCCGAGGCCGCGTGGCGCTTGGCGGAAGTCGTGCTCCAAACCAAAGGTCTGCGCCTGGATGGACTGATGTGCTATCCGGGCCACGTTGCGCAGCCGTCTGAGGCGCAAGCCGCGCCGCTTCGTGAGGTAACGGCCCGACTCGAAGCGGCGCTGGCGATTTGGAAGCAGCATGGCGCCCAAGCCACGATTGTTTCCGGGGGATCGACTCCCACGGCATTTCAGTCCCACCTGGTGCCGCAATATACGGAGATTCGTCCCGGCACCTACATTTTCAATGACATGAACATCGTGCGCGGCGGCTGGGCCTCGCTCGAAGACTGCGCCGCGAGAATCATCGCCACGGTCGTTAGCAATGCCGTCATCGGACAGGTCGTGATTGACGCCGGCACCAAGACCCTGACCAGCGATCGGTGTGCTCCCGCTCCCGACAGCGGGCACGGTTATCTCGTAGAGTATCCCGACGCAGTGATCACCAAACTGACCGAAGAGCACGGGCAGATCGACATTCGCAATTGCAATCGACCTCCCAAGCTGGGTGAGCGGGTGACGGTCATCCCGAATCACATCTGCCCGTGCGTCAATCTGCAAGACGCGGCCTGGTGGCTTGAGGATGGCACTCCTGAACCTTTGCCCATCAACGCGCGTGGAAAGCTCTCGTGAGCATGGCTCTTTAGTCTCGATCGAGCGCACCCGTTTTAGGATCAGGCAGCAAGAACGAAAGTGCGAAGTTTGTCAGACACAGCACCGTCGCCACGCCGGCCGCGACGCAGGCCGTTTTCATCGGATCGGATGAACCTGGCACGAAGGTTAGTCCCGCCAGAAACTGCGTGATTGCCGCAAACGGAGTTCCCAACATTCGTCCGCCGACATTGGCCGCGAAGCTTTCGCCGGTCCCGCGCAAGTGAACTGGATAGACGTGCGGCAGATAGTTGCCCCAAAAACTGAACTGGGCGACCGTGAAGAAGCCCGCCAGGAAAATTCCAATGCCCAGTTTGGAGACCGAGAAATGATGGAACCCCGGCAGAAAGCTGATGTCGATTTGGAAGTAGGTGGTTTCCTCGCCGCGGGCAAAGCCGAGAAAAATAATGGGCATCAG
The DNA here is from genome assembly GCA_005773095.1 of Planctomycetaceae bacterium. GTDB lineage: Bacteria > Planctomycetota > Planctomycetia > Pirellulales > PALSA-1355 > SXHT01. The sequence goes on along the minus strand of SXHT01000137.1, from coordinate 1,513 downwards.
AATCAGCGCGGGCAGCAGAAACGCGCGCAGCAGATTGCGCCGACTGGCGAACCAAAGCACCACGGCCGCGAGGGCAAAGCGGCCGAATAGTCCCCCCAATTCCTGGGCCTTGGTGTACTCCGCGGCCTGCACTTGATGGGTCAGGCCCGCAAGTTTCTTGGCGATGGCCGGCGGCTTTCCTTCCGTCTTCTGCTTAACTTCCGCCCGCACGGCGTCGATGCCGGGCACGATTTGCGGCATCTGCTGGATTGCCCCAAAGGCAACGCCGTAACTGCAAGCAACCATCAGCGTGGCGACGATCGTGGTCCGGCGCAGTTCGGGCGAAAATAACTCGGCAATGCTCGGACGGCGCAACGTGCCAGCCGCCTTTTTGGCCGCCCACTTCGGCGACTCGGGCAAAAACGGCCGAATGATCATCAGCGGTATCGCCGGTACCAGGCCGCTCATCAGCGTGTAGCGCCAAGGGGCGTGCGACTCGGCAATCTGGCCCAATGCCGAGGGAAGTGCCAGAGCCGGCAGATCGGCCGCATAGCGCACGACCAGTGCATTCACCACGGCCACCATCAGCCCACCAATCGAAGAGAATGCTTGAGTGTAGCCCAACACTCGTTCGCGCTCGCGCGGATCGTCGAATAGCTCCGCCAGCCAGGCGACCGCGGCGACGAACTCGACGCAAACGCCGATGAAGGTGGTCGTGCGAAAGAAGAGCAACATGGGAAGGTTTGTGGACAAGCCGGCCGCGAACGCCGAAAACGCGTACAGCAAGATGCTCCAGGTCAGAACGCGCCGCCGGCCAAGACGATCGGTCAGATAGCCCCCCAACAGACCAAAAATGCCTCCCGCGACCGCCGGCACATAAAACAACAATCCAAACCATAATTTGAATCCATCCGATCCGGGAGCGAACCCCCCCAGTTCCATCAGTGCCGGCCGCACAATCAAGGGGAGGACGAGCAGTTCGTAAATATCAAATGCGAAGCCGATCGCGGCAATGGTGCAAATCAACCATTGCGTGCGGGTCCAGCGAGACGAAGAGGAGCGATCCGCCATCATGATTCAGGTGGGTTGCATGCGAGAGGGTGGGGTAAGGTGCTCCGATGATAGAACTGCGACCGTCCGATGGCAAGCGGGTCGTGCGAGCTACTCTTCGTCGCTGCGCAGCTTGGCCAGCACGCTATAGTCTTCCAGCGTCGTCGTGTCGCCGATGGTTGCCTTGCCGCTGGCGATGTCTCGCAATAGTCTCCGCATGATCTTGCCGCTACGCGTCTTGGGCAGCGACGCCGCGAAGCGCACGTCGTCGGGTTGGGCCAGCGCGCCGATTTCCTTTCGTACGTGTGCTTTCAGCTCTTTCTTGAGCGCCTCGTTGGGCACTCCCGACTTGAGCACGACAAACACCGCCACCGCGTCGCCTTTAATCTCGTCGGGGCGGCCAACGGCCGCGGCTTCAGCCACCGCCGGATGACTCACCAGCGCGCTTTCAATTTCAATCGTGCTCAAGCGATGACCGGCAACG
>SXHT01000136.1 GCA_005773095.1 Planctomycetaceae bacterium | reverse complement strand
GTATCCGCTGCCCGAGGCGCAGCAAGACCGCTTCATGTTCAAGGTCTTCGTGCGTTATCCAAATTTTGCCGAGGAGTTTGAGATTGCCCGCCGCACGACAACAACGGTGAGCGACCATATCATTCCGGTTCTATCGGCCCAAGAAATCCTCGAGTTGCAAAAGATCGTTCGCGAAGTGCCGGTCAGCGATCACATCATTCGCTACGCGCTCTCGCTGATTCGTCAGACTCGTGTGGGCGAACCTGGTATCCCTGACTTTGTCGGGGATCAACTGGCCTGGGGAGCCGGGCCGCGGGCGGTGCAGTTTCTGATCGTAGGCGCCAAGGCGCGGGCGCTGCTGCAGGGACGCTCCCATGTATCGACCGAAGACATTCAATCACTCGCCCGACCCGTGTTGCGTCATCGGTTGGTGGTCAATTTTGCGGCCGAAAGCGCGGGTGTTACGTCCGACATGATCGTTGATAAGATTTTACAAATCACTCCTAGCAAAGAAGACGCATTGACGAGCGATGCCCGCTTCCAAAAGATTTTTGCATCCTGAAGCGATCGGCCGCATAGCCCGGCTTGATTTGCGTGCTCGCCAGATTGTCGAGGGATTTTTGTCGGGCATTCATCGGAGCCCGTACTTCGGCCAGTCGGTGGAGTTCGTACAGCACCGCGAGTACGTGGCGGGGGACGATCTGCGCCACGTCGATTGGAAGGTCTGGGCCAAGCACGATCGTTATTACGTCAAGCAGTTTGAGGAAGACACCAACCTGCGATGCACGCTGTTGGTGGATGTCTCCAACAGCATGCGTTACGGCGGAGCGCCGATGAACAAGTTTGAGTACGGCGCAACCATTGCCATCAGCCTGGCGTACTTGCTGCTTGGCCAGCAAGATTCCGTGGGACTGCTGGCCTTTGACGAGCGCGTACGAAACAAAACCCCGCAGCGCACCAGGCGGACGCATCTGAATTCCCTGATCCAGGCGCTCACGGTCAGCGAGCCCGCGCATAAGACCGACTTGGAAAGCATCTTGCGCGAAGCGGCCGAGGCCTACCCCCGCCGTGGACTGATGGTGCTCGTTTCCGATTTATTTGCGGACCGCGCCGGCTTGTTCAAAGGCATTAAACTACTTCGGCAGCGTGGGCACGACGTGCTTGTGTTTCACGTGCTCGACGATGATGAGCTGGACTTTGATTTCAGCGGCCCAACACGATTCGAGGGATTGGAAAGCAACGACTTTCTCAACTGCAACCCACGAGCTTTGCGCGAAGGATACCTGCAGGCGCTCAACGGCTACTTGGAGGAAATCCGCCGCGGCCTTGCCCAGAACGACGTGGAATACGCTTTGTTAAGAACCAGCCAACCGCTCGACCAGGCGCTCGCTGCGTTTGTGGCAAACCGGCAAGCGGCCAACGTCAAACGAAACTGAACCCGACCACATCCAGCGCGTGGCAAGCCACCCCGTGCGTGCCGCCGCCCAATGAGTTCGCTGAACCTGACCTCGGATTACCGACTTATCCCGTGTTTCCCTTCGTTCATCCATCGCTGTTCTGGATTGGCTTGCCGCTGATCGCGTTGCCAGTCCTGATTCACCTGATCAACCTGTTGCGGCAGCGCAAGGTGGAATGGGCCGCGATGGAGTTCTTGCTTGCCAGTCAGAAAAAGCATCGCAAGTGGATCATTCTTAAGCAACTGTTGCTGTTGCTTGCACGGATGACTGCGATCGCGGCGCTCCTGCTGATGGTAGCGCAGCCCGTGCTCAAGAATCAATGGGGGACGCTCTTCGGCGGCAGCAATACGCATCACGTTGTCCTGCTCGATGACAGCTTCTCGATGTCGGATCGCTGGGCGGACACCAGCGCCTTCAAGCAAGCAAAGCAAGTTGTCGAACGACTGGCCTCGCGTGCCTCGCGGCAGGAGACGCCACAAACGTTCACGCTGCTGCGGTTCTCTCGAGCCGGACGAGGTTCGAGCGGCCTGCAGCCTGATCTGATCAGCGAGCCTGTGACCGCGGATTTTGCGGCGAAGCTCGAAGGCACGCTCGGGCCGCTGGCGGTTTCGCAAACCGCCGCTGGTCCGGCGGACGCTCTCGATGCCGTCGAGCGTCTTCCGGCAGCGCGAGAAGATGAAACCAGAGTCGTGTATTTGGTGTCGGACTTCCGTGCCAACGAGTGGAACGAGCCGACGGCGCTTCGCAAGGCGCTTGGAAAACTCGATACGAGCCGCGCTCAGCTGCATCTGGTCAACTGCGTCGACACCGGCCGAGGCAATCTGACGATCGCGCAATTGCAGGCGGTGCCCGGCGTCCGCGCGGCCAACGTCCCCCTCATGATCGATGTTGCCGTGACCAATCACGGAGCGTCCCAGGTAAAGCACGTCTCGGTGCTGCTTGAGGAGGACGGCCACGCCCGACCTGCCATTTCCGTCGAGGAAATTCCCGCGGGTAAGACGGTGTCACGGCGGTTTCCCGTGGTTTTTTCCACCGCGGGAGAGCATTTGCTCAAAGCGCAACTTGAGAGCGACGCCATCGAGATTGACAATCTGCGTTTTGCCGTGGTGGAGGTTTCTGCGGCAGCGCCGGTGCTTGTGATTGACGGCAGCCCGGACGGCAAGGATGCGTACTTCCTGGCGACCGCGCTGGCTCCGGGCGGCAAGATCAAGAGCGGCATCAAACCGATCATCGAAAGCGCACGGTATCTGCGCAGCAATCCGCTGGAAGGCTTCGCGGCGATTTACCTGGCGAATATCGAGCGACTTGATCCGGCCGAAATCGAAGCCCTGGAAGCGTACACTCGGTCCGGCGGAGGCGTTGCGTTTTTTCTCGGCGAGCGCTCTACCAGTGACTTTTTCAACAAGCAGCTCTATCGCGACGGCGCAGGACTTTTTCCGGCGCCCCTCGCACAGAGCGTCCAACTATTGGTGGACCGACTGGAGAAAGTTCCTGATCTGCAAGTCACCGACCATCCGATCTTCGCGGTGTTCTCGGGCGAACGAAACAGTTTTATTTCTGCGGTTATCATCGAGCGCTACTTTGCCACGGCCCCGGGATGGCAGCCAGATCCTGCCTCGACGACGAAAGTCATCGCCCGAGTTCGCAATGGGGCCCCGCTTGCGGTCGAGCGAAATTTCGGCGCTGGCCGGACAATTGCTTTCCTGACCAAGGCTGCCCCGACAACGACCGATCAAGGGCCCTGGAACAACTGGGCGCGCGGAAACCCAAGCTTCGTCGTGGCCATGCTCGAGCTAGAGGCCTATCTGTCGGCGGCACGACAGTCCGTGGCGACCAGATTCGTTGGCACACCGCTTGAAATGAAACTGACCGCGGGCAGCTACCGGCCGCAGGTGCGATTTACGATGCCCAACGACCGTGGCGCCACCTCAGGCAAGGATGGCGGCGCCTTGTCCGTCGATGCCGAGCAGGCGAAGGACGCACTTGGGGTCGCGTTCCATGAAACACAGTCCAGCGGGTTTTATGAAGCGCAGCTCACCAAGACTGACGGCTCGAACGAAATTCGCCGATTCGCCGTCAACGTCGATCCAGCGGAAGGCAACCTCAAGCATCTCGATGGTCCTCAGCTCGCCGCGCGGCTTGCGGGTGTGAGGGTTAAGTTGCACAACGCCGGAGATTTTGCCTTTGACACTGGGCAGCTTGCCGGCTTCAACCTCGGAGAGAGTCTGCTGTACGCTTCGATCATCGTGCTGCTCGTCGAACAGTTGCTGGCGTACTTCACCAGTTATCATCCCAAACCCATCGGAGGTGCGCGAAGATGATCACGCACCTGCTGGCTCAATCCACCGATGCAAGGACCCGATTCGAGTGGGCCCGACTCGAAGACTACACCGAGCGCTGGCATTTTCTAGTGCTGGGATTGTTCTGCGCGGCGGTTGCCGCGTTCGTCGTAGGGATGTACCGGCGTGATGCCATCGAGCTTGGACCGGTGCGTCGCTGGTTGCTGGTGTCGTTGCGAGTCATTGCCTTTGCCGGCCTGCTCATCTATTACCTTGACCCCGTCAAGCGCACCGAGCAGAAACAAACGCGCAATTCGAGGGTCTTGGTGCTGGTGGATACCAGCCTGAGCATGGGGCTCCACGATGCGCAAGGCACTTCGGTGCCGGCCACCCCCACGCGGCTCGAGCAGGTGGCCTCGGTACTCGAGCAGGCAAACCGCGGCGGCGACGGATGGATCGGCACACTGCGGCAACAACACGACGTCGTTGTGGCGCATTTCGACAGCGAGCTCAGTCGCGTACAGGCATTTGGAAAAATTGCGAAACGGCCGGCGCGTGGCGCAGACGAACTCGATGCCGGCACGGAAAGAAAGCCGGAGAAAGAGCAGGCCATCGACTGGAAGACCGCACTCTTGCCCCGAGGGACCGAGACGCGGTTCGGCCAATCCCTGCGACAGCTCATCCTCGATGAACGAGCCAATCCTGTCGCGGCGATCGTGGTATTCACCGACGGGGGCCAGAACGCCGGCGTCGAACCGGCCGCCGCAATCGAAGCCGCACGCGACGCCAAGATACCCGTGTACTGCGTGGGAATCGGCAGTGATAAACGCCCGGCCAATGTGCGGATCAGCGATTTCCTTGCCCCGGACCGGGCCTATCCGGGGGATCGCTTTACGGTCACCGGCTACCTCCAATCGCAAGAACTTGCCAATCGCACGGTGACGGTCGAGCTTGTCAGTCATGCGGCCGGCCGGGGAAACCCCAAGGACCAAGGAAAAATTGAAGGCGTCGAGCGAATCACCTTGGCCGCAAAGGGCGAGGTCGTACCCGTGGCGTTTGAGATCAAGCCGGAAGAAGCCGGCCGCCGCACGTTCCGCCTGCGGGTCAAATCGCCGCCGGAAGACACCAATCCGGCCGATGACCAGCAAGAAGCAGACGTGGAAATTGTCGATCGCAAGACGCGCGTGCTGCTTGTGGCGAGCGGCCCGACGCGCGAGTACGTCTTCCTGCGCAACCAACTTCGGCGCGACAAGGAAATGATCGTCGATGTTTGGCTGCAATCGGGCCAGCCTGGTATTTCCCAGGACGCAAACGCGATTCTCGAGGACTTTCCCGCGACGCCGCAGGAAATGTTTGAATACGACGCGCTGATCGCGTTCGATCCCGATTGGCAGCAGCTCAACGAAACCCAGGTCAATTTGCTGGAGCGATGGGTGGCCGACAAGGCGGGCGGCATGATCGCGATTGCCGGGCCTGTGGAGATGGATCGCTGGATCCAGGAAAACCGACTCGCCAAGATTCGCTCTCTTTACCCGGTGGAAGTCAATCGGCGGCTCTCGCTTCTGGAAGACACAGGTTATGGTTCTGAGACGGTCTGGCCCATGGAGTTTACCCGCGAAGGACTCGAGTCGGAATTCTTATGGCTGGCCGAGTCGTCCATTCGCAGCCAGCAGATTTGGACCGAGTTTCCCGGTGTCTACGGATACCATTCGGTGCGCGGGCCAAAGCCTGGTGCAACCGTGTTCGCTCGCTTCAGTGATCCGGCTGTGGGGGGCGCAGGAAGCGATCCCGTTTATCTGGCCGAGCATTTTTATGGATCGGGTCGCGTGTTCTATTTGGGCAGCGGAGAAATGTGGCGGCTGCGGGCGCTCGAAGAGGCATACTTCGAACAGTTTTATACGAAGCTCGTACGGCACGTTTCGCAGGGCCGACTGCAACTGGGTTCGAGCCGAGGGCTCTTGCTGGTGGACCGAGATCGCTACGTCCTGGGCAATACTGTCAGCTTGCGAGCCAACGTTTTCGACGCCCAATTCGATCCGCTCGCCGTACCGCAGATGCCCGTGCACGTGGTTCTGCCGGACAGCACCGTGACAACCGTTCCGCTTCATCCCGATCCGAATCGCAAAGGCATGTACACGGGCCAGTTCAGCGCCTTGCAAGAAGGCACGTACCGCATCGAAATGGAAGTGCCGGATTCGGGCGGGGAACAGCTAGCGCGGCGTATTCATGTCAAGGTGCCCGACCTCGAGAGGGAAAACCCCGAGCGCAACGATGCTCTGTTAAGCGAGATCGCCCAGCGCACCGGTGGCCTGTACTACGTGGGTGCCGAGGCGGCGCTGGGGGGCAAGGGCATGCCCCCCTTGGCGGCGCAATTGAAGGACCGCACGGAAGTCACCTATTTGCCGGGCGTGGTCGACTACGAGTACGAGCGGCATTGGATGAACGGAATTCTGGCGGTCGTTGCCGGAGCCTTGTGTTTGGAATGGTTGATCCGGCGGTTATCGAAACTTGCGTAGCGTCAATCGCGTCGAATCCCCATGAGCAGCATCCCGCACAAAACGATATCCCCCGCGTTGGTCGCCCTTTTGGACGGCCTTCGCCGGCGTATCCGTTCCTACATCTGGGTGGACGGGCTGGCGGCGATCGTCGTTCTGCTGGGGTTGGCGTTCTGGCTGAGCCTGGGTCTGGACTGGGTCTTCGAGCCTCCTGCTCCGCTGCGGCTCTCAACGATCGGGGCCGTTGGCCTTGGCGTCGTCTGGCTGTTATATCGGGTCATCTTTCGCCGCGCGTTTGTGCGGCTGGCCGACCGCAGCATGGCGCTTCTTCTGGAACGCCGGTTCCCCTCGCTCGACGACAGCCTGTTAACGGTCGTTGAACTGGCCGACCACGAAGATCCCGAGCGTGAGTTCAACCCAGAAATGATCGCCGAGACCGAGCGCGTCGCGCTGGCTGGCGCGCAGCACGTCAGGCTCGGCGCGGTGTTTAATACGCGACCGTTGCTGAGGCGAATTGGTTTTGCGGTGCTGCTCGTGGCCAGCGTGATCGGTTTTGGAGTTGCGGCTCGCGATGCGTTCGGTCTGTGGGTTCGACGTAGTCTCTTGTTGTCCGACGAACTTTGGCCGCGCAAGACCCGTCTGATGGTGGATCGGTTCGACGACCAGCCAAGCCTGAAAGTCGCTCGTGGAAGCGACGTCGATCTGAGCGTCAAGGCAGACGCTGCTCCCGGCCGCCTTGTGCCTGACGTGGTTGAAGTTCGATATTCCTCGGCGGACGGAGCGCGCGTGCGCGACAACATGAGCCGGCAAGGTGAAGTGATTGTCGGCCGGGACGATGTTCAGCCTTATGGGTACACGTTCAAAGGCGTGCTCGCGCCGATCGACTTCTACGTGCTCGGTGGAGATGATCGCCGCGGACCGTTCCACCTGGACGTGGTCGATAGCCCCACGGTCAAGCAGATGACCCTTCACTGCGAGTATCCCGCCTACATGAATCGCGCCCCGCGCGAGATTCCCGTGACCGGCATCATGCCGGTGCCGCGGGGCACGCGAATCGTCATTCGCGCGGAATCGAATAAGAACCTGCAAGAAGTGCAGGTCGACCAGGTGCTCGACGGCAACTCACCGACAACCATGCGCTGGAAGATCGACGCGGCAGGCACGGCGCGGCAGCAGTTTGAGCTCGCCCTGGAGAAGTTCAATACAGAGGCGACGCTGCTGTTTACACTGCTCGATACAGACTCCATCAAGAGCCGCGACCCGCTGCGACTCGCGATCTCCGCCGTGGCCGACGAGGCCCCCCAGGTCGCCCTTCGTCTGTCGGGCATTGGCACGGCAATCACGCCGCAGGCGCGCTTGCCGCTCGCCGGTGAGATTCTTGACGACTATGCGATCGGAGCAGCCTGGTTCGAGTTCCGCGTCGACCAACAACAGCCAGGGAAACAGGCGTTCGCGGCGGAGCCAGCCGGACGAGACAAAATGCGAGTCGACGAAGCCCTGGAGGTGGGGCCGCTGGAATTGCAACCCAAGCAGAAGCTCAGTCTGGTGGTTCAGGCCGCCGACACCTACGACCTGGCCGGCGAACCGAATGTCGGTTCGGGCGCGAAGTACGTGCTGGATGTCGTAACGCCCGCTCAACTTCGCACGATGCTGGAAGCCCGTGAACTGCAGCTTCGACGGCGGTTCGAAACGATCATGCAAGAATTTACCGATACGCGCGACTTGCTGGCCCGATTGGATGTAAGTGGCGCGCCACGGGTTCAGGAGGGTGATGTGCCGCCTTCAAGCGATCTTCCATCGCCGCCTCAAGACGCAACTCCAACGCGCGCATCCGACTCCCAGCCACCTGGCGACGAACCGGGAGACGAGCCTGGTGACGTCGCCAGTTCCGCACCACGCGCAGCAGAGACGCCCGAAAACATCGCCGCAGGCCGCAAGGTTCAGGCGGCCCGCGTAAACCAGAACTCCAGCCGTTCCGCCGATGAGACCCGCGGCCTGGCCGTGGCCTTTGACGACATCCGCGCTGAATTGGTCAATAATCGGGTCGATACGGAGGAACTTAAGAAACGCCTGAAAGATGGCATTGCCGACCCCCTGCGGCGAATTTCCGATGCGCGGTTTCCCGAATTGCTCGAACGCCTGAAAAGGCTGGAAAACGTGGTTGAAAAGCCCGCCGAAGCATCCGCCGCCCAGGATGCGGCCAGGCAGCAGGCGGATATTATTCTGGTCGAAATGCAGCAGGTGTTGGATAATATGTTGGAGCTCGAGACGTTCAACGAGGTTCTGGACCTGCTGCGGGCCATCATCAAGTCGCAGGAAGAACTAAATCAGCAGACAAGAGACAGACAAAAGTCCAAACTTCGCGATCTCTTGGAGGAATAGGAGTATGAAGGTCGAGCGAGCTGCAGGACGAATTCTAAACCCGTCCCCTGGATTGCATTCAACTCGCAGAGCGGGACGGATTGGAAATCCGCCCTACATGGTCGCAGTCGCATTGGCCGGCATGACACTCTTCGGTGGTTCGGCAATCGCGAAGGAGGTATCCGAAGCTGCTTTGCCAGGTGAAGTGGAACTCACCAATCGGCAAACGCAAGTGGGCGAGAAATTTCGTGAGCTGAAAGCCGTTCTCATTCGTATGGCGGAACTCAGTGCCGCCACCGACCCGCGCCGGGCCACGTTGTTGCGTCAGGCGGTGATCCAGGCCAACACGCTTGGCATCGATGGGCAGTTTGAAGCCCTTATCGAGTTGCTCAGGTCGGAACAGCTTTCCAAGGCCGTCAAGGGTCAAGGCGAAGTAAAGCACGACCTCGATGCGCTGCTGGAGCTGCTGCTGAGCGAGGACCGCTCCAAAAGAATCGAGTCAGAGAAAGAACGCCTCCGTGGCTACATCAAGGAAGTGAATCGACTCATCAAGCGGCAGAAGGTAATTCAAGGCGAGACCGGCGGCGACGTCGACACGAAAGAGCTCGCCGACGACGAAGGCAAACTTGGCGATCAAACCGGTGATCTCGCCAGGAAGATTGAAAAGAATGAAGGCAAGAGCTCCTCGGAGGGCGGCAAGCCAAGCGAAGAAAAGGGCGAAGGGAAGGGCGAAGGGAAAGGTGAAGGGAAAGGTGAAGGGAAAG
>SXHT01000135.1 GCA_005773095.1 Planctomycetaceae bacterium | reverse complement strand
GGCGCCCGACATTGCCGGCCAGGGAATTGCCAATCCGGTCGCCGCGATGCTAAGCGCCGCAATGATGCTCGATTGGCTCAACCAACCCGCTGCGGCCGCTGCGCTTCGCGACGCTGTCGAACGCACGCTCGCGGCAGGCTTTCGCACACCCGATCTCGGCGGAGACCTCACGACTCGGCAAATGGGTGACCGCGTGATGGACGCCGTGCTCGACGGCTGAGTTCGCGGGAGTGATTAACAACTGGCCGCATTCCCAGCGCCCAAACCGCTTGCCCCTCCAGGCCATGCCAACCATTGCTCGCGTGCAAACCTGGCGGGCTTGGCCCGATTGCGGCGCCAGGGCGCACTCCCCATTCTGCTTGACGAGCCGCTCGTCAGCCTGGTCGATCTTGAAGAACTTTACGCACTAGAACTGCTTGATAGCCTGGCAATCAAGGTCGCCCGCTGCGGAGGCTTGACCGAAGCGCGTCGACAAATCGAATTCGCCCACGACCGCGAACTGATGATCCTCGGCAGCGGCTTGACCGACCCGGACTTGTCGCCGGCCGCGAGCGCCGTGTTGTTCTCCGCCTACGAGCTTGATTTCCCCGCAGCCCTCAATGGCCCCCAGTATTTGTCTGGTACAATCTTATGCCAACCGCTCGAAGTCCAGGGCGCCATGCTCGTCGTTCCCCGCGGGCCTGGGTGTCGAGATCAACGAGCAGGCGCTAGACTTCGATTCGATTCGTGCCTGATATCACTCCTCCAACGTCCGAGACCGAGCACGCCCATAAATGAAAACCCTCGCGACATTTCTTTCTGCGTCGATTGTTGTGTCATCGTTCCAAGCGCAGGCCCAACACGCTCCCACGATCAAACCAGGCAACCCGACCCGCCTCTCCCTTTGGGACGGCCAGGCGCCACTCGGCAATGGCAAGTCCGAGAATGCCGACGCCTGGCTCACGGTCTCCTTGCCTTCAGCCGAACAGCTCGCCAACAACCCCGGGCTCAATGGCGCTGCCGCCGTAATCTGTCCAGGCGGCGGCTATGGCGCCGTCGTCGTCGAACCCGAAGGCCACGGAATCGCCAAATGGCTCAACAACCATGGCGTTGCCGAAGCCGTGCTTGAGTACCGCTTGCCGGCCGGTCGCCACGAAGTTCCGTTGCTTGACGCACAGCGCGCCCTGCGAACGGTCCGCGTGAATGCCCGCGACTGGGGCATTGAACCCGAAAGAATCGGCATCGTTGGCTTTTCGGCCGGCGGGCACCTCGCCTCGACCGCCGGAACGCACTTTGACGGCGGCAGCGCCGACGCCAAAAACCCGGTCGACCGCGTGAGTTGCCGCCCGGATTTCATGATTCTCGTTTATCCGGTCATCACCATGGGACCAGGAGGACACGCGGGTTCAACGAAGAACCTCTTGGGCGATTCCCCATCGGCAAAGCTCATCGAAGAGTTCTCCAACGAAAAGCGTGTCTCCGACCGCACCCCCCCGGCATTCCTGGCACACGCACAAAACGACGAGCCCGTACCCCCCTCGAACAGTCAGGCGTTTTTCGACGCACTCCAGTCGCACGATATAGCGTCCGAGTACCTCAAATTGCCGTCGGGCGGCCATGGCTTGGACGGCTACATGGGCCCAATGTGGGATGCCTGGCAAACGAACTCGCTCCTGTGGTTGCAATTGCTTTTGGACGCTGACAAATAGGAATTGTAACCGTTCACGGGCCGGGGACTGGCTCATTTTCCCGGCGAATTCGCGCCAGGCGCATCGGTCCAGAAAAGGTCTTGTGTTCCATTCCCATGATGAACGTCCCAATCGACGATCAGCACTCGATCCAGTCCCAATTCGCGTGTCGCCACGCGTGCTCCGGCCGCAATATGATTGAACAGGCAAAACCCCATCGCGGAGCGTTGCAACGCATGGTGGCCGGGCGGTCGGGTCAGACATAGGGCCTGGCGATCGTCGCCGCGGACCACTTGCTGAACCGCATCGCACACCGCACCCGCGGCCAGCAGTGCCACATCGTAGGACCGGCGGCTCACCACCGTATCGGCCTCGATGTAACCTACATGCCCCCGGGCGAACTCGGAAATCTCATCGATGTACTCTCGAGTATGCACTCGGGACAGCCGCTCGATTGTGACCGGTTCGATGGGGGGACGGACACAGAGCTGGTCCAGACCGCATTCGGCCAGATGGCCGGTGACACGGCTCAGCCGCTCCCCCTTTTCAGGATGGGTACCCGTATCATGCTCGAGAAAAACGGGGGACGCATAGAGTCGTGTCATGCGGAGGATTATAACGCGACCCGCCGGCCAATGCAGGGAGACCCCGCTGTCGGGATTGGCCGGCACTCACCCCACGACGCGTTCGCCTTGGTAAACTGCGGCAGTGTGTCCAGCGGGAATCGTGGCCGTGTTATTTGAGGAGCAGACGTTCATGCGAGACATTCGTGTCGGCGTAGCCCAGTTTGAGCATCGAGATCGCGATCCACGAGCCAATCTGGCCAAAATCCGCGAGCTGACGCATCGCGCCGTCGAACAGGGGGCCGATATCGTCAGTTTCCATGAATGTTGCATCTCCGCGTACACATTCGTGCAACCGCTAAGCCACGCCGAACTGCTGGCCGTCGCCGAACCCGTCCCAGATGGTCCCAGCGTCCGTCAGCTGATCGAGATCGCCAAGGAATTTCGAGTGGTGGTCATGGCGGGACTGTTCGAGCGTGATGCCCGGCAGCGCATTTACAATTGCTACGTGACCGTCAGCCCGGACGGCTTCCTCACGAAATTCCGCAAGCTGCATACGTTCGTCAGCTCGCACGCGATCGATTCGTGGTGTTTTTGTAACCGTTCACGGGCCAAGAGAGGGGGACAGGCACATTTTCCCGGGGATTACGTTAGACAACGTCCTGACAGAACGAATCACCTCTCGCGAATTCGCCGGGAAAATGAGCCAGTCCCCGGCCCGTGAACGGTTACCTCTGGCGAATTTAACAGCGCCAGAGCGGCCTTTGTTCTGCTCAGCATTGAACGTCCGAGCGATGCGTGAAAAAATCCAACCCTCCCGATGATCAACCGCTGACACTGCCCGCAAATTCTGCTGAAGACCCACAAATAGAATACTGCCGGGCTTGCGGTAATGATCATCGCGCGTTCGACGCCGCTTCGCGCAGCAGACTGAGCGCGGTCTCGACGAGCATCTCGCCGCCGCCAGGCTGCAATGCGGAGTTCGTGACTTCGTAGCTTCCTCCTGCATACGCCCCGCGGTGCGGGATGTAAATCGTCTCGACGACGTTGCAGAATTCAATGACCATCGTCGTGCGGAACGGCGAGCCTTGCTTGATTGCCAGACCCAGGTTGACGAACACCTCGCCGGGGAGGCAGACGACTGCGACGTCGCTGCCAAGCGTGATCACGGTCACATCGGCTGGAAGCATTTCGCCAACGCCGGCCTGCGAACGGCTCAGGCCCCAGGTAATGTGCTCGGCGGTGTTCGCATACGGTTCGCGGTGCCGCAGTTGGTCGAGCATCAGCTTCTTGTACGCGGTGACGTGCTCCAGGAAATCAACCTTTTCCTTGCGCTGAGCGGCTTGCAGGATCTGAATCGAACGAGCGACTTCGTCCTTCGTTGCATCTTGCAGCGGCAGCTTCACGACGCGCGATTTCACAACCAGGTCCGTCCGTTCGACTCGTGGCAGTTGGCCGAGTTGTTTTAGAATCGACTCACCGATCGAATTGCCGATGAAGTCCGCCTTGTTCGGCTCTTTGCCGCGCGGGTTGATATGATTGATGTCGCCGCAGCAACCGTTCCCGAAGATGCAAACGACTTCTGAGCCGGCCCCCCTACGCAGGGTTTGTTCAATGAAGAACGGAAAATCCGCACTCCACTTCATGCCGCCGACCGTGTCCAGGTGCAGCGCGAAGTTGCTGACGACGCCAAGCGTTTTACCAGACTCATCCCGAACCGTCAGCAACGCGATTTCCGGGTCGATCGGCCCCGCCGCGCGGACGACGTCAGGGTTGTCGTACGTCATCCAAGTTCGGACGCTGCCGTCGCGCATCACTGAGCGACGGTTGAATGACACCGGAGTTGTCTGCATTGCCGAGCCGCATTCCAGCAGGGCGGGTTGCGCGGCGCCGTGAGCTTTCGTGATCGCCTCAACCACGCCGTTGATGAGCTTCTCGATGTAGGCCGATCGCAACGGATCTTGGCGCTCGCCGCCGACGTTCAAGTACAGCTCCTTGACGTAATCCGGCGCGGTGTGCGTGTGAGTCGCCGAGATCACGATGTTCGCCGCTGGAATGCCGGTCTTCTCGGATGCTCGTTTACGAACCGCTTGAGAGAGATCCGTCGCGATGCCTATCAGGTCGCACACGACAATCGCGGCTTCGGCGTTCGCGTCTCGAAAAACGATGGCCTTCGCCTTGAGGGGATCAATCGTGCCTTCCGCCAGTCGCTCGTAGTAATAGCCCGCGATCGGAAACCCGACCGGCGGCGTGATGTCCGTCTCGGCCACGCCGACTCGCAGCGAGTCACCAGCAAAACAATTCGCAGTCCCGACAACGAGACCGAAAAGGAACGCAACGAAATAGCCCATGCATGGAAGGCCGGCAGGTTTCAGCATGGTGTCGACTCCCGACAGTAACAATAAGCAAACTGTGAGAAATGTTAATCGAACCGCAGCCCATTGCAAGCATTACCCTGCGTCAACGCCCGGCCCTTTGACCGCCTGTGGCGGAAGGTGCCCTGAATGGCACTGGGCGCGAGGGCAAAACGGGGATAAGTCCAAAATCTGCCAAAATTCACGGGCCGGGGACTGGCTCATTTTCCCGGCGAATTCAAGAAAGGTGTCTCGTCCTGTTGGGTCGTTGCCCGACGGGTTTCCCCCCGGGCTACTCCGCTGCGAGCAGGTGGGGTAGAACGAACAGAAATTGGAGACATTCCGAGCGAACATGAACGTTGAGAGCATTGCTGAATTTATTGAGAAAATCGCGCCTTCGACTTTGGCTGAGTCGTGGGACAATGTCGGACTGCTGGTCGGAGACAGGCAGGCAGACGTCGCACGCGTGATGGCATGCCTGACCATTACTCCCGCGAGCGCGCGCGAAGCGATTGACCAGCGGGCTGATCTGATCGTGACGCATCATCCGCTCCCCTTTCGGCCGCTTAAGCGATTGACCAGTTCCACGTCGGAAGGGGGGGTGCTGCTGGCCCTGATTGCGGCGCGGATCGCCATCTACAGTCCGCATACGGCGTTTGACTCGGCGGCGGAAGGAATTAACCAGCGATTGGCCGAGGGGCTCGATCTGCAGGATGTTCGCGTGCTCGTGCCAGCAGCCGATGGAGTTCTGGGCTCGGGTCGCTGGGGAAAACTTGCTTGCGCCGTGCCGCTCGCGGAAGTGGTGGCCCGCTTGAAGCATTTTCTCAACGTCTCGGCGGTTCAGATTACCGGCGCACTCGATCGCCCGGTTCACGTGATCGCCGTGGCGTGCGGAAGCGCGGGTGAGTTTTTGACGCCAGCCCGCGCGCTCGGCTGCGACTGCCTGGTGACGGGGGAAGTGCGGTTCCACACGGCGCTTGAGGCCCTTGCGACGGACGTGTCGCTGGTCCTGCCGGGTCACTTTGCCAGCGAACGTTTTGCCGTCGAAGCCTTGGCGGCGGTGCTGGCCAGGCAGTTTCCGTCGGTGCATGTGTGGGCCAGCCGCGAAGATCGCGACCCATTGCGGTGGGGGTAGCGGGAGTTTTGGCGGAAGCTGGTGGCGATCGACTGCCCGAGGCCGGTACTCGAGCGTTTGCCGAGAGTGTCCAGCGGACTAGTTGGCATAACCGCTATACTTTTCCCCTGGGACGATACCGGGGCGCAGTTCCGGCGGAGCGTGGCGCCGATTGCGACTCGCCTTGGAAGTTGTTTCGTCTACAATAGACGAGCATTGCGCGACGGCAACAAGCGTGCTCGCCGGGTGGAGGAACCTTCGATGACCAGCAAATTTCTGACTGCCTTGCCGGTCTACAATGAGGTCCGGTATGTCGACGACGTGCTCGATGAAGTCTTGGAGTTCAGTCCGCACGTGCTGGTGGTGGATGACGGCTCGACCGACGGGACCTCTGATCTGCTGGCCCAGAGAACCGATATTCAGCTGCTCAATCACGAGCAGAACCGCGGGTACGGCGCGGCGCTACGGAGCGCGTTTTACTTTGCCCAGCGCCGCGGTTACGACGCGTTGGTGACGATCGACTGCGACGGGCAGCATCAGCCACGGCGGATTCCCGAGTTCGTCGCCGCCCTGGCAGATGCGGACATTGTCTCCGGCAGCCGTTACCTCAAGCAGTTCGCGGGAGATACGCCGCCCCCCGAGCAGCGGCGGCGCATCAACCGGCAGATCACGCGTGAGCTCAACGAGCGGCTGGGGCTCAAGCTGACGGACGCCTTTTGCGGATTCAAGGCCTACCGCACGCGGGCTCTGGAGCAGCTCTGTATCACCCAGACCGGTTACGCGATGCCGCTGGAAGTTTGGGTGCAGGCTGCCAAGGCGGGTCTCAAGATAGTGGAGCTGCCGGTGCCGCTGATTTATCTTGATCTGTCGCGTTCGTTTGGCGGGGCCCTGGACGACGGAGAGACGCGCCTGGCGCACTATCGCGAAGTCATCGACCGCAGTCTGACAAATTACTCGAAACGCACAGTGGCCAGCTCGGCGTGCGGGCTCGGCGGCGAAGATGGGGAACACGCCGGATGACGTTGATGGCCCAGGCAATTGAGTATCGGCGCTTACGTGCTCCCCAGGTGGACGGAGGTACGCTGATTGACCCACCGCCCGCCGCGGTTTCCGACCTGTTGGAATTGAACCAGGCGCTGCGGGCGCGCTGGGGCTGGATTGCGACCGATGCCCGCCGCGAGCTTGTCGCAGCGGCGACGCGCTACACTCGGCAGTATCGCGACGTTGCCGAACCGAGCCTGGACGCGCCGATTTTGATCGCCGGCCATCAGCCGCAGATGTTTCATCCCGGCGTGTGGTATAAGAACTTCGTGCTTGGCCGGATCGCACAAGAACATCGCTCGGTCGCCGTGAATTTGGTGATCGACAGCGATGCGATGCGATCCGCGGCGATCCGCCTGCCGACCGGTCCCCTGGCCAACCCCATGGTCGAAACCATTGCATTTGATCGGGCCGGAGGCGAAACCCCTTACGAAGAGCACTCAATCATCGACCGCGAGATGTTTTGCAGTTTCGGAACTCGGGTGATGCAGACCATGGAATCGCTGGTGCCGAATCCATTGATCCGCGATTTCTGGCCGCTGGTGATCGAACGGGGCCGGGAGCAGAAGAATCTGGGCCTGGCCTTGTCCCAGGCGCGCCACCGCGTGGAAGGCCAGTGGGGCAACCACACACTCGAATTGCCGCAAAGCCGGCTCTGCGAGTTTCCGAGTTTCCGTCGCTTTGCGCATGGATTGCTGAGTGAGGCGAGTCGCTTGCGCGAGCATTACAACCAGGCGGTGTCGGAATACCGTCGCGCGAATCATATCCGCAGCAAGGCTCATCCGGTCCCTGACCTTCTGGCCGCCGACGGCTGGATCGAGGCGCCGTTCTGGGTCTGGACCAGCCAGGAGCCGCGGCGGCGGCGGTTGTTCGTGAGGCGGTCCGGCAATGCACTCAGACTTTCCGACCGAGGCGAGCTCGATCTATCTCTGGCCGTTTCCCACGAGTCGGCCTTCGAGCAGTTCGAGTCGCTCGAACGCCGCGGAATCAAGCTGCGTACGCGGGCCCTGATGACCACGATGTTTGCCCGGCTGATGCTGGGCGATCTTTTTCTGCATGGCATTGGCGGAGCGAAATACGACCAGGTCACCGACGCGATTATCCGTCGATACTTCGGCATCGACCCGCCGGC
>SXHT01000019.1 GCA_005773095.1 Planctomycetaceae bacterium | reverse complement strand
TGGTCTGCGGATTTGCCTGGTTGTTTTTCGCACCGAAGGACGACTCATCCGTCGCTGCCAGTCTGCCAACCGAGACCGACGGCAGCACCAGCTCACTCGACATTCCACCGCCAACAGCGCCTCTTCAAGCAAACCCATCGGTCGCCCAGCCACCACCGCCGGAGCCGGAACCCCCACGACCATTGCCGAAGCCCCAACAAAAAACGCCTGTCGTCTTGACGGAGCCACCCCCCGCCCGCCCGCAGCCCGTCGCGCCGCTGCTTCCCGAGGCGCCCCCCGAGGTCGTTAAGCCGGCCGCTCCACGGAGTGACGATCCGACGTTGCTTGCCCAATTCAACGAACCTGTGACGGGCATTGCGATGGCGGCCGATGAAACCCACGCGGTTGTGGCAACTCTCGATCCACAAAACCCTGCAAGTGTATGGGACCTGGATGAACGCGTTGAGCGACGGCGTATCGATACCACCCATCGCACCCCTTACTTAAGTGTGGCGGTGGTGCCCGGGCAAAGATTGTACTTTCTGGGGTCGCAAATAGGGCCAGTGACTGTCTGGGATCTGCGCGAAGAACCGCGGGCGACGGTCTATACGCTGCCAATCAACAACGGCCCGGTGAGCGCGCTAGCGGCATGCGCCGACGGCGGAACGCTGGCGGTGGGCGGCCGCCAGCGAGTGGAGATCCTGCGCTACACCATTCTGCCCGACAGACGCTCGGCGAATTTTTTGGCCGTCACGCGCTGGGATGGTTTTACCTGGCCGGTAACGGCACTGGCGGTTTCGCCCGAGGGCCACCAGGTCGTGGCGGGTTGTGGCGGCAGCTTTTCGGATGCCAAACCGAAGTCCAGCGACGACATGAAAATCCACGGCTTTGATGTGCCGAGCCAGGTGACCCAGGAGTTCCCCGGTCATGAGGGGAGTGTGTGGAGTATGGCGCTTTCGTCGGACGGTAAACGATTGGCGACGGGATCGAGCGATGGCAAGGTTCGCCTCTGGGACACCGCGAATGGCAAGAAGTTGCAGACCATGTTCGGCCACAATGGTGCGGCGCTGGCGGTCGCAATCTCGGCCGATGGAGCGACGGTCTTTTCCGGTGGCGAAGACATGACGCTGCGGGTCTGGGATGCGCGAACCGGCCGGGCCAGGAATATTTCGCGCGGACACACGGCCGCCGTAAGAGCGATTGCCTACGATGGCACTCGAAAGCGCCTCGTATCGGGCGCGCAAAACGGTGAATTGCGCCTGTTTGACAACCTGAGCCGATCCAGCGCGCCGCCCGAAACCACCGCTGCCGGCAATCGCGCGATTCCACCATCGGACGACGCCCGAGCCACGGCCCGGAAGCTCGTCCACGAAGTGTTTGCCGAGAATTTTGGCAAGTCGAAGGCGCCTTCGGAAAAGGCTGCCCTGGCCGACACACTGCTCGCCCAGGCGGGAAAAAGCCAGGATCTCGCCGAGCGCTTCGTGCTGGTTGACGAAGCCCGAAAGCTGGCCACCAGCGCGGGCGAGGTGGACCGCACACTCGCGGCCGTCCGAGAGCAGGCCACTCACTTTGAGATCGACACCTGGGCCACGATGGCAGCCTCCATCGATGAGCTGTCAAAGTCGATTACCGTGAACACCGCTCGCAAACGATTGGCCGAGGCGGTGTTGGAGCAGGTCGACGCGGCAATTGCCGAAGACAACTACGATCAAGCCAAACGCATGTTAGCCACAGCACTTGCCATCAGCAAAAAGGCGGGGGATGTTACGCTCACGCGGCAAGTCACCATTCGCGGCAGGGAAGTCGTCGAGCGAGGCAGGTCTTTCGAAACGATTCGCAAGGCGACCGACACGCTTAAGGGCAGCCCCGACGACCCGGAAGCCAATCTGGCACTTGGAATTCATCTTTGTTTCGCCCGGCAGGATTGGTCGCAAGGGTTGACGCATTTGGCCAAGGGATCGGACGCCACCCTCGCAGATGCCGCCAGGCAAGAAGCAGAAGCTCCTTCCAAGGCCGAAGATCAAATCAAGCTCGCGGACCTCTGGTGGGATCTTGGCGGCGACGCCGAAGGAATCGCCAGGCTGGCGATGCTGGGCCGGGCCGAAACCTGGTATCGCGAAGCGCTGCCGCAACTGTCGGGACTTACCCAAACCAAGGCCATTAAACGGCTCGAAGAGTTGACGGCGCTGCTCGACACTTCCGAAAAAGAGATCGGGTCGAAAACCAGTGAATCCAGTTCGACCGCGGGGGGGAAATCACTCGCCAGGAAAATCAAGGCTGCCATCAAAACGAAAAGTCTCTTGCACACCATCATGGCCGGCCGATCGCGAAATGCCCAGAGCATGTTCAACGAGGTTCCCGCTGCCGGTCTGTTGCTGGTGGGCTTCAATTATTCGGTCGAGCCCGGCAGAGGTGTGATCTCGGTGCAGCCGATCTATGCGGGCGCCAAGCAAACGATCCTCGGCGGTCTCTATGGCGCAGGCCCCAAGTCTGGCTCGGCGGGCAAGGCGATGGCGCCACCGGGCTACGCGGTTAGCGGATTGGAAATCTACGGCGGCGGATTATCAACGCTGGGGGGCCTCACGATCATGTATATGAAAGTCACCAAGACCGGGCTCGACCCTGCCGACACGAAGCGAAGCAGATTAATTGGCGACAAAGTCCCTGGTGGCGCCACGCAGACCCTTGGCGGTGACGGCCAACCGATTGTGGGCATCTTCGGCTCCGTTCGCCCCGGGGCCTGGCTGGAAGGTTTGGGCCTGATTCAGATCGCAAAATGAGGTTCATCCCTGCGGAAGCGAGCGCCGCTGCCTGAGACCCCGTTATCCTCGTTCCACAACTCGGGTCAGTCGCCATGGAGTGATCCCCCCCGATCTCTAAACTTTGGCCTGCCATCCGTACGGCACATACTGGTCTTCAAACGTGCCGTCAGCAAAAAGGTCGATTATGGCATAGCCGGCTTTCGTCTGCTGATGATCTCCCTTCCACCACCCGCCCGACACCGCACCGTTGCAGAGATAAGTGACGCCGTTGTAATTGACCCGTTCGCGCAAATGCAAATGACCGCTCAGGCACAACTTCACATTCTGGTGTTTCCAAAACAAGTCTAGTAGTCGTGCCACATCGGTATGCATGAGCTGATGCGACACCGTGATGTCGCCAGGCTTTACTTTGGACCAGCCGGCCAACACGCAGGCCGAAAGAATGGGAATGTGCGAAAGCACGAGCACCGGGGTCTCAGGTTTCGTGGCGGCGAGATCGTTGTGCAGCCAGTCCCACTGCGCGTCGTCGATCCGGGCCGTAAAGACCGTCTCTTCGTGCGGCATCATGCTGTCGAGCAGAACGAAGTGCCAGCCAGCGTGATCGAAACTGCGGTACGACCGTTCGATGCCGAACACGTCGCAAGCCCACTTCTTTCCCCACTCGGGCTCTTCACCGGTCGTGCCGCTCGACTTCTTGTTCCAACCCCAAATGTCATGGTTGCCCAGGCAACTTTCCACGCGAATTGAGCAGTTGCTCTTGAGCGTGTTCGTCCACAGCTCCCACTGTAGTTTGGTGCGGTCCATCCGCGTTGCCAGGGAATCCATGATCGTATCACCGCCGCTGAGAATCAGATCGGGCTTGTCGGCCAGCGATTGCAGGTGCTGCAGGCACGCGGTGACGCCCTCGGCGGCGGCCAGCTCGGGCTGAATGTGCATATCGGTAAGATGAGCCAAACGCAGCACGCGCCTGCGCTGCGGCAGTTCTTCCGCGGTCACAACGCCGGGCAATAGAGTGGCACCTGCCGTAAGGCCGGTCCACTTGAGCATCTCACGGCGCGTGGCATGCAGTGGCATTTCAGGAGTCCTTGGTAAGCATGACGCGAAACGTGCCAGCAAAACCGACCGTCGCTGGTGGCTCAAAGTCATCGGCGCCAATGAAGTCGGCGAGCTACCCCGACGATTTTACCAGACGCGGGCCGAAAAAGATCATTATGATCGGCCCACCCGGCGCCGCCAGGTCATCTTGTCCTCACCTGGGCATACGCCTTGCGCTCGGCGGTCGAGGGCTTGGACCAGTTCATCTGGAAGTGGAAAACGGGACATTCTACTTTCAATTAGTCCTCTGGCCACGCAAAGGCGGCGATTTGAGCCGTTGGATGCAATGGCTGATGACGGCCCATGTGCGTCGTTACCACCGGCACTACCGCGGCAGCGGCCACGTCTGGCAGGGGCGTTTCAAGGCGTTTCCCATCGAGCAGGATGAGCATCTTGTCACGGTGCTGAGCTACGTGCAGCGGAATCCCCTGCGAGCGAAAACGGACACTTGCGCTGAGGAGTATGCCTGGTCGAGTCTGTCCTGGCGTCGCAGCGGCAAACGGCCGGTAACAAAGATCAGGGCTCAACTGCATCGCCCTAGAGGAAAAGCTACTTACACGACCCATGTCCTGCTCAGCTGATTCACTCTCGCTGAAGAAGAGAAACCACGAATCCATCCTGTCCGCGCGGTTGATTCGTGGTTTTTTTCGCGCCATCGCATCACTCCAGGCAAGCCGGCGGTTCAAAACGGCTATCAGTCGGCGACAAGACCTCCCAGAAGCCGAATCCTAGCTCCCATTGTTGCCATCCTATCCGATCTGGAAGCCCTAACCTCAGTGCAGATTCCGTGTCATGGAGTATATTGTGGGAGCTGGACCAACTGCGGATGTTCGTTTGCGAATCATTTCGATGCGAGCCATGGAAACCGTCGCCGGCCGACGACGAGTGCGGGAGTCCTGACTTATGCACCCGACTCTCTATCAATGACTTCCCTTTGTCCAATTGTTTGGAGTGCGCCGATTGGGATGGTGCACGCTTCTGGCCAATCGTTTGCGAATCATGTTGGAGCGGGCGGTGCGGCGAGGCCAACGTCGCCAAAGTCTGCAGGCTCCGCGATGAAGTGTGCTCCCAGCGAACCCGTCTTGGGAAATTTAGTTTCCGCTGACAAAGCCCGTAGCACCGTCACAACGTTGTATTTCGATGAGCGTGGCAGTCCGGAATGGCGGGCGATTGCCCATGACGGAACAAAGCCAATGCCCGTCGTGGCCGAAAACTGGGTGCTAGCCGGTGAGCAGTAGCTGTTTGCCGTCGCGCGATTGATTCTACTGAAACAACTGATTTTGCGCAGCAAAGGCTGTAGAGAAATGACCGCGCATAAGCGACTTATTGAGTTGGGGCGAAAGTTACCCAACTTGACCCTTGAGGAGTTCCGCGAGGCGATCCGGCTTGGTACGCAGCACGCCCAATTACTTCGGCCGAACGTTCGCAAGGTTGCCAAACGACTCCCGATGCCTATAGATCGTTGGTTAAACATCGGCTGCCAAGAACGATGGCTTCCCGACTCACTCCTGTCCGGCATCCGCCACCTGCTGTTTGCTGGCAGCCCGTCGCCGGCTTGCATCCCGGCGCGCCGAAGCTTCGCCCATCCGCCCTCCCGCCGACTAGCACTTTCGTCGCACCAATCGGGGGATGGCCAAGAGTTGTCGGCACGTTGTGAGGCGTAGCCGCAAAGCTAATCGCTGTGGGTAGTTGCGCTGCCGACTCTCGCAGGGATTACCGGTTGAACGCTCTCCGATACTGTGCTAGTGTACACGTCATCATACGGTGCATTCCAAGGGAGGGTCTGACAAGTCGGGACGAATGGCCTCAACACACCCCAGCCAGCAAGAAACCGCTCATGGACGCTCCTGGACGCTGATCGAAGCATGAGAACGTCTCGCGTCGTTTCCTCATTGGCACCAATAAGCGTCCATGAGCGGTTCCAAGATCTGATGACGAATCACCACGTACGCAAAGATACGCTCGATGACACTGCGCGAAACCAATCTTCGTGAGCCTGGTGCTCTTGGTGGCTGCCCGGTGGCGCCATCGCAACTACCGGCCGACGCGGGAGGACAATTCGTCGAATGGCAAAGAGCAGCCATCTTCTCGAAAACCGCACTCTTTCGCGGGAGCGAAAGGCGACTCTTTGGGCGTCCGGGAGCGCGATCAAAAGTGATCAAAACTCGACCTAAACTGACCAAAACTCGACCTAAAGTCGACGTAAACTCGACCGAAATTGCACCAAAACGCAACCGTCATGCGCCTCAATTCACACCCATCGACGACGCTCGCAAAGCACCAAAGCCTCGGTGCGGCAGTACGTTTTGCCTCGGGTCTCGTGCGCTATCATTGGGAATTCGCCCTAGAATAACGCCATCATCATGAAACCGCACACGCCACAGCAACGAACTATCGGCCGCGGAGCGCAGGCTTCGCCCGGCAATCGGTTTGAGCACGTGCGCATGGAGACCGATCTGGAGCAGGTGGCGGTCGATGATGAACTGCTCGACGATACTCGCCGTGTGCCGACGGTATTTCTGCCGAACGCGACACGGTCGATCATCACCGAGAACGACAGCCCGGATATTCCGTTCCGCTATAGCATCAATCCGTATCGCGGCTGCGAACATGGTTGCGCGTACTGCTATGCCCGGCCGGGACATGAGACGCTGGGGATGAATGCGGGCCTCGACTTCGAGACCAGGATTCTCGTGAAGCACGACGCGGTTGCGTTGCTTCGCGACGAGTTGGCCAACCCGCGTTGGTCGCCTGAGACGATTTCGATTTCCGGCGTGACCGACTGCTACCAGCCGGCCGAG
Organism: Planctomycetaceae bacterium; assembly: GCA_005773095.1. GTDB lineage: Bacteria > Planctomycetota > Planctomycetia > Pirellulales > PALSA-1355 > SXHT01. The sequence goes on along the minus strand of SXHT01000019.1, from coordinate 2,784 downwards.
CGCGAGTTTCGCATCACACGCGGACTGCTGGAGGTACTGCTGGAGGCCAAGAACCCGGTCGGCATCGTGACCAAGAACGCGCTAGTGACGCGCGACCTCGACATCCTGGCTCCGATGGCCAGCGAGAATCTGATTCACGTCTTCGTGAGCGTGACCACGCTCGATCAGGAACTGGCCCGCAAGATGGAGCCGCGCACCAGCAACCCGCGGGCACGATTGCAGGCGATCCGAGAACTTTCGGCCGCCGGCGTGCCGGTGGGCGTCATGGTGGCGCCAATTATCCCGGGCCTGAATGACCGTGAAGCGTCGGCCATCCTGCAAGCCGCTCAGGAAGCGGGCGCTCGCGCCGCCGGCTACGTGCTGCTGCGACTGCCGTACGCCGTGAAAGCGATCTTCGAAGATTGGCTGCGACGCAATTGTCCACTGCAGGCCGAGCGCGTGCTCACTTTGATACGCGAAACCCACGGCGGCAAACTGAACAACTCGCAGTGGGGCGAACGAATGCGCGGCGACGGACCGTATGCCGAGATGATCGCCGCGGCGTTCAAAGCCTTCGGCGCGAAGCTAGGTCTGGACAAACGCTTGCCGCCGCTCGATGCTTCTAAATTTCAACCCCCGAGGCCGAAATCTGGGCAGATGAATTTGTTTTAATGCCGGCCGAAGCCGGAACTCCAATTATGTCCCTCTTTGAAGTCAGTGAAGCCGCCAATCGTCGCCGCGCGCAGCCGCTGGCGGCGCGGATGCGGCCGCGGTCGCTCGCCGATAAGCATCGCGGGCTTGGTGAGATCGTCGTTAAGTTGCACGACGACGCACTCGAGTTTCTCGCCGAAGTCAGCGATGGCGATGCGCGACGGGCGCTCGGGGCGCTTGAAGTCGGTGTGCTGTCGTCGCCGGAGCGCCCCGTCGATTTCACCTTGCAGCTCGCGCAGGAATCGGTCCAGCGCAAGGCGATTGAATACGACAGCACCGGCGATGCGCACTACGACGCTGCGAGCGCACTGATCAAGAGCATTCGCGGCAGCGATCCCGATGCGGGCATGTATTGGCTCGCGCGCATGCTCGAAGCCGGCGAGGATGTGCGGTTCGTCGCGCGGCGACTGGTGATTCTGGCGAGTGAAGACATCGGCAACGCCGACCCGCACGCGTTGCCGCTCGCCGTCGCCGCGATGCAGGCGTGTGAATTCGTCGGCCTGCCGGAGTGCAAGTTGCATCTCGCGCAAGCAGTGACTTATCTCGCGTGCGCGCCGAAGTCGAACGCGTCGACGATCGCCATCGGTGAAGCGACGCGCGATGTGCAGGAGCGGCAGCTCATTCCCGTGCCGCGACATTTGCGCGATGGGCATTACCAAGGCGCCAAGCAACTCGGTCACGGCGAAGGCTACGAGTACGCCCACAACGCGGAAGGGGGCGTTGCCGCGCAGGACTATCTCGGCGTCGAGCGAGAGTACTATCGCCCGACCGATCGCGGCTTCGAGAAAGAGCTGGCCGAACGCCTCGCCGCGATTCGCGCCCGGCTGCGGCAGTCGCCTGGTTTCTCATCGGCCTGCAGTGGGGCATGACCGCTAACAACCAGCGCGTAGATCAACAAATCGCAGGAACTTAGACGCAGGGCGAGCTTCATCGGGGTCTCATCCAATGAACACGGCAAATGAATCGGCACGTTCGTTTAACGGCTAGCCGAAGGCGTCAGTGCACCGCTGGTCCTCAATCGGACGCCTTCGGCTAACCGTTACACGACGCCACGGCGTACGACCGAACTCCAGAATACACGCAGATCGCATTGGATTCGACCGCCGCAGGCCGCGTACCCCGATCGGCTAAGTCGATCGATCCCGTTCGATGATGGTAAGAACTCCGCTTCAACCACCAGGCGTGGCCCCTGCACACGATTGGCCCGCTTCCCCCTCGCCCCTTTTTTTTCCAGCATTCCCCCCTTTCGACCCAATGCGGTATGTGAAAATCAAATTGCCTGTCAATTTTTCTACGGGCTTGTTCAACAGAGCAGACGCTCCATTGACATCTCTCGCTCTTCAAGGCGATGTTGTCAGCGTGCCTTTTCTGATTCTCCCATTTTCTGATTCCCATTCTGATTCCGCACGCACAAACCATGCCGTTGATAAACCAGGCACATCGCGGCGGCGATGGCGCCCAACAAGATGGCATGTGGTTCCGGAACAGCGTGGGTCGATCCGGCCACGGCCCCAATCGCGCCCTGGCCCCAGCCGCCCAAGACGTCGTTCAAGTCGTCTTGCCCGACGAAGCCGTCGCCGTTGGAGTCGCCCATCTTCCAGTTGCCGGCCATCACGTTTTGTCCCCAGTTGCCCAGGACGATGTTTAGGTCATCCTGGCCGATGAAGCCGTCGCCGCTGAGATCTCCGATGAGCGCCGCCAGGCTGGTCACACTCACGTTGTCCCACGTCGTGCCGGACAGACCTCCAAACCGTCCCGCGACGATGCCAAACTGCGCCGGCATGAAATCGCCGGTGTAGCTCAGCCAACCTGTGGTCAAACTTGCGTCGCCGCTGACGCTGGCCCGCAACCGCTTTTCCTGCAAATCGACTTGCAACAGCAAGTGGAACTCATCTCCCGAAACGCCCGCGCCATTGGACAGCGAAACCTGCGCCGGCAAGCCGCCCAAGCTGGACGCTTCGATCGTCAGATCGCCGTTGCTCGCCTGAAAGTTAACCAGCGGCGAATGACCGTCGGCCGCATCGGAGGCCAGCAGCAGGTTGGCGAACTGCCCGCTGCCAAGATCCTCGAGCGGAGTATTGAAGCTCAAGTCGC
>SXHT01000134.1 GCA_005773095.1 Planctomycetaceae bacterium | reverse complement strand
CACTGACCGGCAGTACCGTCGCGGGCTTCTTACAGTTCCTTAATGCGCACGTCCTTGTACCAGGCCTGACCTGGTCCGCCGCCGTGGATTTGCAGGCCAATCACGCCGCGCTGCTCAATCTTGTCGTCGGGTTCCGTGTAGTCCACGGTTTGCTGGCCGTTGATCCAAAGTTGAATGCGTTTGCCTTGGCAGCGGATGGTGTAGTCGTTCCAATCGTCGCGATGGAGCACTTCGCCCAGCCTGGCTTCATCGGCTTTGGCCAGCACTTGATTGCGACGCGACTCGTCGTACAACGAACCCCACCAACCATCCCCCAAGTCGGCCTGGTAGCCGCTGACTTCATGATGGTTGGGAATCCGCTTGCTGCGAATCTGTATGCCGGCATTCGCTCCCTTGCCGAGCAGCTTGAATTTCAACCGCAACTCGAAGTCGCCATAGACTTTCTTCGTGCAGAGAAAGTAATTGTGCGGAATGGCAGCTTCGAGCGTGCCCGCGACGACGGCTCCATCCTCAATGTAAAACATCGTCATGCTGCCTTCCCAACCATCGAACGTTTTGCCGTCGAAGATGGGTGTAAAACCATCCTCAGCCTCAGCATAAACAATCGAGGCGAACAATAACGCGGCGATGTATGCGGTCTTTTGCATAGCAAGCTGATTCTTGGCACAGAGAGGGGGAACTTCCCCATGGTCCCTGAAAACACGTTCGACCACCACCACGGAGGACGACACGCCTCTCTCGAATTCGCAGGGAAGATGTGCCTGTTCCCGGCCCATGCAACCGCAAACTGCTAGCTGCTGAGTGCTTCCGTTTTATCCATCCTGCCCGGCTTTCGCAATCCTAATAATGCTCAAGAACGTTTCAGTCGGAACCGATACATGCTGTGAGAAGCCTTCCTGCCGCAAATGCGCGCCGGTTGCTCGTTGGCACGACAACACTTCCTTGCCTTTTCTGCATGAGCCGATCATCCCCGATCCCCGTGTCCCGTGCGTCAGCGACTGGCCGAAGCGCGGCCAAACCTGCGGCCACTTCACCGCGCCGGCCTCCCGCGATCAAACCAACGCGCATTTCGCGCGTTGATTTGGCGGCTTCTGCTCAACGGACAATTTTGCTGAACACCGTTTATGATTCGCCCGAGGCGCCGCCGGTGGTGCTGAGGATTCCTGAAATCCACCCGGACCTGTCGTTGACAGCTCCCACAGATGCAGTTCAGTCGCCGCGAGGAAAAAAGAATCTTGCCGCGTTGATTGCGGTCACCGTGGCGGTGGTATTGCTCGGGGCGGCACTGTTAAGGGGCGGCGGAAAAAAACAGCATGGCAGTTTGCCGCCGGCCGGCGTTCCGGAATCAGATTCGATGGGACTCCCCGCTCCTCAGCCCGTGCCTGTCTGGCGGGAACCGGTCGTGGCGCTGCCGCCCACCGGCAAGGCGTTGCCCGAATGGATGGGATCCCGGGCAGAGCCGCTGCCCGCGGTGGTGGGATTGTCGGGTCCACCGCTTCGAGAATCGCTGCCCGCTTGCGATCCGGTGAAGTTGGAAGGCACGATTGGCAAGCAACCCCTGGAAACGAGCTATGACGGCCCTCGATCGAGCACTTATTAAAGTCTACCGTGAGGAGCGTGGCGAGCCCGCTGTCGCGTCGTTGATGTCGGCGCCGGGCCCATGGTTCCAGCGGCACGATCGACCAGGGTCCGAAGCTTTCAGCATACATGCGACCCACGAGGCCCTGGCCGGACCGCATCAGCGACTGGCTGGGCATTCGCCGATCGATCCGCCGGTGGAGGCCGCTCAATTAACGAGCCGTCCGCCGGCCACGTTCGCAGCCGACGCACAACCGGTGGATGACGGTCGGCCGCAATGGGTGGTTGATCGGTTCGCCTGGCCTGAAGTCTGTGATGCGATGCGCAACCAGACCCGAGGAGCCATCGCCAATTTCTTGCAGGCGCTGCTCAGGGACTCGTCGAAAGCGCATCAAGCGGTCGCCCTGATGGGAACCGAGCTGGGCGCCGGCTGCACGGCGATCACGCTCTGCCTGGCAAGACAACTGGCTTCACAAGGTTTTCGAGCGGCGATTGTGGATGCCGACCTGGCGCACCCTGGCATGGCCGAACAGCTTTCGGTGAAAGTCAGCCACGGTTGGGACGCGGCAATGATCGGCAATCTGGCCCTGGGCGAAGTGCTGATTGAATCGCGGGAGGAACCAATCGTACTGGCCCCGCTCCGCGAGCCAATCTCGGCGGAAAAACTTTTGAGCAGTAACCAGCGGGCATCCGTTGCCTGGCAGATGCTGCGAAAGCCCAACGACGTGATCTTGCTCGATGCCGGCACGTTTGACGAAAACGCCTCGCTGATCCCACTCAAAGCCCTCTGCGAGGTTGTCCCGCTGGACGGTGTTTACGCCGTCTGCGACACGCGGGCAACGTCCCCGAAAGAATTGGTTCATTTCGCGCGCTGCCTGAACCTGGCGGGCGTGAAACTGTTGGGTGTGATTGAGAATTTTGCGTCCGGTTAGTCCGCGCGGAAAGTACCTGTCTTCTAACCTCTGAGTCCCGATGTACGAATCCTATTGGCAACTTGCCGCAAAGCCGTTCGAGCCGTCTGGCGAAGCTCCCTGGTATTATCCCAGCGAAGTTCACCAAGCCGCGCTGCTGAAGCTGCGCTATGTGTTGGAGAGCGGTCGCGCGGCGGCGCTGATCACGGGCGGAACAGGGCTCGGCAAGTCGATGCTGGTGGGCGCGCTGAAAAAGCAGTTGGGAGATCGCTGTACGCCGTTCGCCCATCTCGTGCTTCCACAAATGTCCACGCGAGAGATGCTGGCGTATGTGGCCAACGAACTCAGCGCACCCCCGGTTGAGCCGGCCACGTTTTCGATCGAAGAGAGTCTGCGGCGCATCCAATGTCTGATCGCGGAAGTAACCAGGACTGGCAAACAGGCGGTGCTGGCGATCGACGAGGCCCATTTGCTCGCGGATTCGTTCTCGTTGGAAACGGTTCGCTTGCTATTGAACCTCTCCGACGGCCGGCCCGCGGCGCTGACGCTGCTGATTGTGGGTCAAACCTCGTTGCTGACAGCGCTCGATCGTCAACCTGGACTGGAAGAACGACTAAGCGTGAAAGTGCTGCTTCGCCCCTTCACGGTTGAGGAGACCACCAGCTACGTGATGCACCGCCTGGCCGTTGCCGGCGCTCGCCACGAGATCTTCACCACCGAGGGGTTGGCGCGTGTTCATGAGTTGACCGGCGGTAATCCGCGCCGCATCAACCGACTCTGCGATTTGGTCCTGTTGATTGCCTTCGCAGAGGAACGCCAGCGGATCGGCCCCGAGCATGTTGAACAGGTCTCGAACGAACTGGTTACCGTGGCGCCGGAGTGACGGCGGGCGCAGCATTGCCGCGGGACCTCATGATGCTACGGATGCGCGATAAACCCGTTTTTCAGGCAATCCTCGCCGGCCTGCTGGCCGCGACCGCCGCATGGGTGGCCGCGGCGGTTGACCAGCATGCATCATTTGCAATCGCTGCATGGCCTTGCGTCGCCTTTGGTGCTGCGGTGGCGGCGATGTTCTTAGCGCTTCGATCTGTTTATCCCGCGATCGTGGGGGCAATCGCGGTTGGAGCGATTCTTGGCTCTCCCCAAACGATTGCGATGGTGATTGGGCCAACGCGCGCCTCGTATACCGTTAGCGCGGGGCTACTTGTCTGGGGATTATTGCCTGTCGTCTCATGGCTGGGAATCTACAGCATCGCGGTTGGGGGTCTGTCGCTGGCCGTCGCGATTCTCTTCTTCAAAGTAAGTCTGACGGCCGCACCGGGCAATTTTCTCTTGATTCCCGAGTGGCATCTGGTCTTTGCGTTGTTCGGAACGATTGCGGCCATTCGACGGCGCAAGTCCGACGCTACCGGACGGCCTCTCTTGGCATTTTCGCTAGGACTGGGAGCCTTCATGCCCGCCGCGCTGCTCGAGGTCATGCTGGCACCCTTGATTGGATTAGGCGCCGGACGTCTGCTTTATCGCGGCACGTTGACGAAACCATTTCGGATTCCGCCGGCGGGGTGGGCGATTGCACTGTTGGCCATCGCGGCGGTGCGAAGTGCGGTGATCATGATCACGTGGGCGCCGAATTGGGACGAGTATAAAAACCGAATTGGTTTGCGTGTGAATCCATGAAAGCCGGGCTGAACTCCCGGCCGGAGGGCAACCGCCCTCCCGGTGACCCCAATCAAGACGCCGCTCGCGGTACACCAGGCGCTGAAAACCGAAGGTGCCCCGCCACCGGCGATCAGGTGGTTTTGCTAGGGAACCTTAACCCATTCGGGTTACCGCAGGCCTGTTTATTTCCACCTCAATTCTCAATTTGTACCGTTCATGGGCCAAGGCAGGGGGACAGGCACATTCTCCCGGGAACCACGTAGGATAACCTCCTGACAGGACGATGCGCCGCTGGCGAAATCGCCGGGAAAATGAGCCAGTCCCCGGCCCTTGAGCCTGCTGGTATTTTCCCCGGCTGCGTGGTATCTTCGACAAGTGGCATCGTGAGGCTGTATTGCGCGTGTGGGACGTTTGCATCCCGTCGCCCAGCGCGTCGGCGGAATGCTTTCGATTGCGTCCTTTCGCCGTAAGATTGGGGAGGACAGCAGGTTACCGGCTGGCGGCATTACGATTATCATCGGCGAGGATGAACCGGGTGGGTGCCCGGCATCCGCTGGCGTCATCATGGCCAAAGTGACGGTCGAAAAGTTTCTCGAGCTGGTAGAAAAAAGTGAACTGGTCACGAAGGACCAGATTGCGAAGTCGCTGCCCGAGATCATCCAGGGCGCATCGCCAGAACGAGCCAGCAACACCGACTTCATTGCCGAAGGCTTCGTCAAGGCGGGTCTGCTCACGAAGTGGCAAACTGACAAGATCGTCGACGGCAGGCACAAGGGCTTCTTCCTTGGCAAATACAAGCTGCTCGGACATCTCGGCAGCGGCGGCATGAGCAATGTGTATCTGGCCGAACACTGCAAAATGCAGAGCAAGCGGGCGATCAAAGTATTGCCCAAGAATCGGGTCGACGATTCCTCGTACCTGGCCCGTTTTCACCTGGAAGCCCAGGCCGTCGCCTCGCTGGATCACCCGAATATCGTCCGCGCTTACGACATCGATAACGAGGGAAACCTCCATTACTTGGTGATGGAGTACGTCGAAGGCCGCGATTTGCAAAACATCGTCAAAGAGGATGGCCCGCTCGATTTCGACGTCGCAGCAAACTACGTCGCGCAGGCGGCAATGGGACTCAATCATGCCCACGACGCCGGCCTGATTCACCGGGATGTCAAGCCGGCCAATCTGCTCGTCGATCCGAAGGGCACGGTCAAACTTCTCGATTTAGGTTTGGCGATGTTCACCAACAGCCAGAACGCATCGCTGACGATTGCCCACGAGGAGAACGTGCTGGGTACGGCCGATTATCTGGCTCCTGAGCAGGCCCTGAACAGCCATAACGTCGATGGTCGGGTCGATATTTACAGTTTGGGATGCACGCTCTACTACCTGTTGACGGGGCATCCGCCGTTTCCCGAGGGCACGCTTGCCCAGCGGCTGGCCATGCACCAGTCGAAAGAGCCGGCCAGCATTCTTGTCGATCGCCCCGACGCACCGCATGCGCTGGTCGATATCTGCCAAAAAATGATGGCCAAAAAGGCGGAGAACCGCTATTCGACGGCCATCGACGTCGCTGAAGCACTGCGCGGATACCTGGTTGCCCGCGGAAAGTTTTCCGGCGAAGCCGCGCGCGCACTGGCCACAATGGCCGGCGCCGTCAGGGATGTGAATCCACCCGGCAAACGCCGCGTTGGCTCGGCACCTCCTCCGCGCTTAGGACAACGCCCACCCAGCGAACTTCCTGGTGACCGAGAAATGCAGCCGGGGATTGGTGATACCGTCTCGAACGTCTCCCCCGATACTACCAAGTCGCCCGGTAAGACCACGGGTTCTGGCCCAATTCGCAAGCCTGCGTTGCCGGTGGCCCGCTTGCTCGATAATGACCCCAACATCTCGATGGATTTCACGGCCGACAGCGAATCGCACCTTGCCGCGGCCTCCGACAAGGGCTCTTCGACCTCGACTCCAGGCCGCAAGGAGAGCGCCGCGAGCGATAATTCCACACCCGCCTCCCGACCACGGCGAAATCCCAACGCCGCGCCCCCCTGGCTACCCTACGCGATTCTCGGCGGAATGCTGGTCACCATTCTGTTTTCGGCAATCGGGATCTGGAAGATGATGAACCCGCCGAAGCCATTCAAAACGCCCCGCAAGCCGGCGGCAAAGGCAGAGAAGGTCGAAAAGATCGACAGAGCGCCGAACGATAAGCCGGCCGCCACCGTAACCCCAGACAATTCTTGAGCGTTCTGCTCGCGTAACCGTTCACCGGCCGGGGACTGGCACTTTTCCCGGCGAATTCGCGAGAGGTGCATCGTACGGCGGGGTGGTTGTCCAACATGGTTCCCGGGAAAATGGGCCTGCCCCCATCTTTGACCCGTGAACGGTTACACCTCGGAACGCCGGCATCTCGCGACTTATGCCACCCGTTGGAAGGGGTGCCAAGGCCCTCCCGATTTGCCCAAGTCAAGACCCCCTTGGACATATTTTTGAAAGCCAGCCATAAATTGCAAGTCCTTTGAATACAGTCACTTAAGAAAAACCGTTTGCCTTTGGTTTCGCCCGCGACTTAGGATGGAATAGTGGTTTCGATGCCTGCCTGGCTCCTTCGTGCTTTCCCTTCCGTCCCCGAGCCAGTTTGAGTGAGATTTCGCTCTCCCTTCGGTAAAGGAATGCCTGGTTGATAGTCATTCGTCGAGAGGTCTGCCATGCGCATACGCACAACGAGAACGGGACTTCGACTGCCTCAATCGCTGCCGCACCGTGCATCAGCGAACGTGGCGACGGATCGCCGTCGTGGGATGTTGGCAAACCAGCGCGTCCGCGGCATCCAGCGGAATCTTATGCTCCCTTTTGCCCCCCCCGAAGATTGGCATGAGCCTAAAGGCGCCAGCGACTCCTACAAGGTGCTACTGCAGACGCCGGGTGCTGGTTTTCGGCACGTGCTCAAGCCGGAGGAAATTCGCTCCAGGCTTGCTCAAGTGCCCCCGCAGTTCCTGCGCTCCTTGGAAGTGGTCCAGCTAAGCCGAATGACCCGCAAGAAGCAGGGTTTTCCCTGCTACGGCATCCAGTGGGGCGCGGCAATTTACCTGTACCCAATCGAAGACAATCTGGTGGAACGCCATCATGCCCCCCCCACCCCACGCCAGCTGACCGAGGCCCGCATGTATGGCGGCCTCTGGCAGCAGGAATCGGCCAACCTTTGGAAGCTCGTATGGACGGAGCACGCCCTGCGGGACTTCTACCTCAATAATATCCTGATCCACGAGCTGGGCCATCTGGTGGACAGCCGAAATACCCGCTACACCGACCGCGAGCGGTATGCCGAGTGGTTCGCCGTGGAATACGGCTACAAGCGCAGCCGCCGCCCCGACGGCACGCAGGCAACGTTCTCAACCCGTCGCCATGCGCGCAAAGGCCGCCAACGGAAGGCCTAGCCCATGTTTGCCAAGTGTCGTTGTAAGCCCTTACGGCGAAAGGACTGAATTTTAGAATTCGTCATTCCTGACAGAACGATTCACCTCTCGTGAATTCTCCGGGAAAATTCGGCAGCCCCCGGCCCGCTTCGACGTGCGTTTTGTTGTCGTCGCCGCAAAAGCTGTAGACACAGATCAGGGTCCTGTCCGCAGGTTGAATCGTGTTGCCGAATGCCCAGCGACGTCCACACGGCAGGAACGTCATCGCCCGAGAGCATTTTCGGCGCAACGAACTTGATCGGCCCGTCGCCGTCGAAGCGCCGCCGCGCTCAACGCTGCCATGCCCGCGAGCAAGCCCGACGTTGGCTCTGGCACAATGTCGAACGAAATCCGGTAAACGTCCAAGCCCGCGGTCAGTGGACTGCTGTCGAAAGTATATCCGGCCGCCGTCGTCAGACCATTGAACAGGCTGAGACCCGCGAAATCGAAGGTCACCACGCCGTTGTCGGCAATGCGGTTGTCGTTGATACCGTCGACCAAGAACGCCGCGTTGGCCGGATCGTTGACTTCCGAACCGGAGTCCCAAATCTCGCCAGCGGTCTGCAAAATACTGCCAATCAGCAGGTTGCCGGCGGCGTCGAAGACT
>SXHT01000133.1 GCA_005773095.1 Planctomycetaceae bacterium | reverse complement strand
ACGACCAACTGCCTGGCCCCGATCGCCAAGGTACTGCACGAGAAGTTCGGCATTGTCAAAGGATTGATGACCACCGTGCACGCCTACACAAACGACCAGCGGTTGCAAGACCTGCCGCACGACGACCTGTATCGCGCCCGCGCCGCGGCACAGAACATCATTCCCACCACCACCGGCGCCGCCAAGGCGGTGGGGCTGACGATTCCGGCATTGAAGGGCAAGCTCACCGGCATTGCCTTGCGAGTGCCGGTGCCTACGGGCAGCATCGTCGATCTCAAGGTGATTACGGCACGCAACGTCACCAAAGAAGAGGTCAACACCGCGATGAAGGAAGCCTCCCAGACGTGCCTCAAGGGGATCTTGGAGTACACAACCGACCCGATCGTGTCGAGCGACATCATCGGCAGCCCCTACAGCAGCATCTTTGCTGCCGACTTCACCGACGTGATGGACGGCAACCTGGTGCAGGTGGTGAGCTGGTCCGACAACGAATGGGGCTACAGCGTGCGCACGGCGGATCTGATCAAGAAGATCGGCGAAATCAACAAGCTCGGCTGACGAACGAATGATCGCAGTCACACGAAAGCCCAGGGGACGGCCGTCCCTGGGGGTTTCGTAACCGTTCACGGGCAATGAGGGGGGGACGAGCCTGGAGTGGCTATGCTCAACGAGCCCATGAGCCAACTGCGGCTGGAAAACCTCTCGAAAATCTATGCGGGCGGAGTTCGCGCCGTCGATGGAATCTCGCTGGCAGTTCCGGCAGGCCAAACGGCGGTGCTGCTTGGCCCCTCCGGTTGCGGAAAAACCACCCTCTTGCGGTTGGTGGCTGGGCTGGAGTCACCGAACCATGGAACGGTGACCATTGGTTCGCGGGCAGTCAACTTGTTGCCGCCGAAGGACCGCGATGTGGCGATGGTGTTTCAGAGCCATGCACTCTACCCTCATCTGAACGTGCAGAAGAACCTGGCTTTCGGCCTCCAACTGCGCGGAACGCCTCGCTTGGAGATCGCCGATCGGGTTGGGTGGGTGGCGAAGCTGCTGGGCATCGAAGGGTTGCTCTGGCGCATGCCGGCGGAACTCTCGGGTGGGCAGCGACAACGTGTGGCGCTTGGTCGTGCGATCGTACGTCGGCCGCGGGTGTTTCTGTTCGACGAGCCACTTTCGCAGCTCGATGCGAAATTGCGCCGTGAAATGCGCGATGAACTCAAGCGGTTGCTGCAACCGTTACAAACGACCACGCTCTACGTGACGCACGATCACGAGGAAGCGCGCGCCCTCGGCGATTTGGTCGTCGTGATGAACACGGGGCGTGCGGAACAGATTGGTACCGTGGAAGACGTGTTCGGATCTCCCGCCACGGCGTTTGTTGCGGAGTTTATCGGCGCTCCCACCGCCGGCACGCTCGCTCGCTACCCATGACCGTCTGCCCGTTCGATGGCCTTTTCCAGGCGCTCGGCGGCTGCATTTGCGTCGCGCACCAATTGCTCGACAATCACAATCTTGGTATTCAGATCGCCCATTAGATTGCGGGCCGTCTCGTGCATTTGCACCTCCCAGCGGCCGACATCGGCAGGCGCATCGAGCATGTGCGCCGGCGTGCCGCCACTCGTTCGCAGCGGCGATTCATACTGTTTGAGTGCACGGCGCGGGCGCAGCAGCAGGCGAATTACCACCCAGGCAATCAGCAGCAGGCCGCCGATCATCAGTATTTTGAGGTCGAAAGCAGCAATCATACTGTGTCGTTCGTAAAAAACGATGTTGTGCCAATCCAGTCCCCGGATGGCCATCCGGGGCTTCAGGCGATCTTACGATGTACTCCGCCAACTCCGTTCGGCCGCTTCGTACACCACGTGCAGCGGCAAAGCGCGCTGGGCGGCAACGCGGCGACACGATTCATACTCCGGCGAGAAGCGCCGCGTGCTTTCATCCAGATGTGCCACAACGCCTTCGATCGGTCCCCAGTCGGTCTCGACAGTTTGCTGCTCACGCTTGAGCGTGTGCCGTTCCACCGGCCAACGGCGAATGCCAAGAGTACCCGTTTCTTGGAATACGATCGCTTCCAGTTTTTCGATCTCGCCTTTCGCGCACAGCACGGTGACGGTGACGCCAGGTCGGTTCTTTTTCATCTGCACGGGCGTGGTTGTGACGTCGAGCGCGCCCGCCGCGAGCAGCCTTTCGCAGGTATGGCCGATCATCTCGCCGCTGATGTCGTCGAGATTTGTCGCTAGGACCCAGACCTGCTCGCTGGCCCGCACGCCGACTGCTTCGCCCACCAACAACCGCAGCAGGTTCGGCTGCGATTCCAAGTCGCGCTGTCCTGCTCCGTAGCCGATTTTTTCGATCGTCATCGGCGGCACAGGACCGAACGACTGCGCAAGCGCCGCGACAATCGCGGCGCCCGTGGGCGTGGTCAGCTCGGCTTCGACGTCGCTCGCGGCCAGCGGCACGCCTTTGAGCAACTCGGCGGTGGCGGGTGCTGGAACACTCACACGCCCGTGGGCGATCTCAATAAAACCGCACCCCGTGGGAATCGGCGAGCACACGACCCGCTCCACGCCAAGCGAATCGAAACCAATCGCTGCCCCGACGATGTCGGCAATTGAGTCGATGGCGCCAACTTCATGGAAATGCACCTTGCGGACTGTCGTGCCGTGGACCTTGGCTTCGGCCTCACCAAGCAAAGTGAAGATCCGTTTCGCCAGCTCCTTTTGCGGCGGCGTCAGCGCGCCTGCGTCGATCATGTCGGTGATCTGATGCAAATGCCGATGCGCGTGCTCCGGCTCGTGCTCGATCGTAATCTGCGTCGCCCGAAAGCCCTTCTTCTTTACCTCCGCGGCAACGATCTGCAGGCCTGGCAGTCCAAGCGAAGCCACGCCGTCGCTGATCGCGCCCAGATCGGCCCCGGCATCGACCAGTGCTCCCAGAGTCATGTCGCCGCTGATGCCGCTAGCACAGTCGAGATAGGCGAGACGCATGGCGGGAGTCAAGGGTTTGTTGGAACAGCGGTCGGGGATCCCGTGCCAATTAGTATGGCAAACGCCGCTGGAAAAGGCCATGACCGCTGGCGAACTTGACCCACTCCCGTGACCTCGCTATCGTCTGCCCTCCCCTGACTCTCGCCCCAGCCAGCCGCCAGCGGCGAATTGATCCCTGTTTCCCGATTCCGAATCCCTGATGCAGCTAAAATCCCAAACTCTGAATCCTCCGCCAGGCAGCCTGCCGGCGCGCATGCGGGCGTTGTTTGTCTCGTCCGAGAGCCAAGACAATCGCTGGCTGTCCGAGGCGTTCGCGGCGGATTGCGCCAGCGTTGTTGCATTGGAGGAGGCGATGGGGGCCGAAGCGGCACTGGCCCGGCTTCGGGATGAGGTGTTCGACGCCATCGTGCTTCGACATATTCCGGGTCTGCTCGATGCGCTCGAGTTGTGCGAGGCGATCCGCGAGTTGGGCGTGGAAGAACCAGTCCTGGTGCTGGGGGATGACGATGCCGGCGACTTCGCAACGTTGGTGTACGAAATCGGCGGCGACGCCTATCTCTGTACGCCGACGACTTCCACGCGAACCTTGCTGTGGACCTTGTCGCGCGCGATGGAACGCCGCACACTCATGCGCGAAAACCGCCGCCTGGTCGAAGGTGAGAGATACCGTCTCCGCCATGAACAAGAAGACGCCGTCCGCCTGCTCGCCGACCAGCGAGCGCTCATTCGTGAGCAATGCCATCTGACCGATGATCTGAAAACCCATTACCGCGAACTTCTGCGAACGCATGTCATCATGGGCGCGGGCAACCTGCGCGAGGAAATTAAGTCGCTTGCGCTGAATCTCGCCGGCGGTCAGATGTCCGCCGACGCAGCACTTGGGCTTCATCTCGAAACACTCGAAGAACTCATCCGCGGCCTGGGCAACCGCAGCGCCCGACACGTAATGGCCCGCGCCGACCTCTTGGCGCTTGATCTGCTTTCGCGACTGGCCGAGAGCTACCGGCGGCCGTAGCGCCAAAGCCAGGTTGATTTGTTGTTTCGTAGCCGATGCGTTATAACGAATCGTGGGCCAATTCTCGCCCGATTCGAACTCCACTCCCTGGTTATGACTTTAGCTGCTGACTTCGAAATTGTCGTCAGCGTGTTCACGATCGCAGCTTCGGTGCTGTACGGCGCAGGCGCTCTGTGGGTGCTGTGCGGACGATCTTCCTCGCTGGCGGGATGGTTGCTGCTCCTGTTGGCACTTTCCATACCGTTGCGTATTTCCGCGAACGAAATCTTCCTTGTCCATGCCGTCCAGGTCGTATCGGTAATCGTGATGATCAAATCGGTCACAATGGTCTTCAGGAGGACGGGATGTGGGAATCGCGGTAATGATGGCCAAAGCGTGGTTCGCATCAGACCACTACAAACGACAATCCGCGGACTCATGTTCGCGACACTCGTGTTCGCTCTATTGGTCGACAATCTCCGCCATGCGACGATCACGTTTCCGCAATCGGTCATTCCCGCGTGCATCGTCGGCTTTGGATTGGCTCTTTCCACACTCCTGGCCACTGCCACAATTTGGACCAGTTCTTGGCCTTGGCTTCGATGGCCCGCATGCAGCCTGGCAGGGATTGTCGTCGGAATGGTGGTCGGGCGCATGCTCATGCCGTTTGCGTCGACACTCGAGTTTGGGCCACTCGACAGAACTTGGTTCGCCGTGTTTTCGCTGGCCTCACTTTTCGGCGCAGTGCAACTGTATCTGCTTCAGCAGGGTCGGCTGATCGATCTCCGATCGCTCATCGGGCACGACAGCTTGCCCGGCCCGTTGACGCACTTCGCTTGCTTGACCCGCACCCTGGCGTGCGTCGGTTCGATTTTCCTAGTGACTTTACTGGGGATTGTCGTTGCGGGGTTATCCACGCCGCTCGCCCGACCGACTGCGGAATTACCAACCCAGAACGCCTACGACGTGTTTGTGCGAGCGGGCAAGACGTTGACCTGGAACTTCAAGTGCCCTTGGTGGAGAGCAACTGGATCAGAGTTGCGGGATTTCTGTAGGCTCAACCAGCAACAATTGCAAGAAGTCCAGCGACACGTACATGAGCCATGCCAGGTGCCCCTGCCTCACGGCATCGATGGCAATGAAGCAGATTTAAAGAATTTGCAAGCGCTAAGTCACGCCTTGCTCGCGCACGCAAGGCTGGCAATGATCGGGTCGCGGGACGCGGACGCGGCCATCTCCTTGGTCGATGTGATTGAGCTTGGCATGCAATCGACTCGAGGCGGTTTGCAGCCAGACCTTTTCGCCGGTTGCCGAATGGAAGCTATTGGCCTCCATGCACTTTGCGCGCTAATCGCGTTTGGCAGGGGCATCGACCATCCAACTCTGCTACGGCGATTGAAGCAGCTCGACTTCGAGCGTGAAGCGCCGACCGCGGTCATGCTCCGTGAAGAGTACTGGATTAAGCGCGCCGATCCTTGGTGGAACCGATTCTCGATTCAGGTCGGCAGGTTGACGGGTACTTATCCTGACGCCCTTCGTTGGGACCGTTGCCGGCAGGAGCTTCGCATGCGTACCGCGAAGTTCAACTTACTGCTTACCGTCGTCGCGTTAGAAGCTTTTCACGCCGAGTTCCACCGCTTCCCTGCGAAGCTCGAAGAACTGCGGCCACGGTTTGTCGACCTGACTCCGATCGACCCCTTCGGATCGGCCGGGCCGTTGATCTACCGACTCGACGGCGACACATTCTTGCTCTACAGCGTTGGCGAGAACGGCGTCGACGACGGCGGCAAAATCAGCAGCAGTTCGCGCGGCGACTTGTTCCTCGATGCGGTATGGAGCACTACTCGAGTCACTCGACTCGGCTCAGGCAATCTTCTTCGGCAAAGTGCCGTAACAGTCCCAAAGAGGCGGCAGTAATTTTTACCGCGGCTTCCGCGCGATCTGGCTGGGCACGCGTTTGGGGGCGTAGGCCACGCCGATCCAGCCGTCTTCCACCACGAACTGAGTGATCTCCAGATCGGCGATCCGCTCGTCGGCAGCGAGTTTCTCGGGCACGATTCGCCAAGGGCGATCGACGGAAAGCGCCTTGCTCATGATGCTCCGCAGCACAAACTCCGCCCGGCCTTGCAGCGATTTACCTTCCAGGAAGATGCCGCCGGAACGCACGAACCGTGTTTCCCGAGAGGTGCGGTCCGGTTCGTACGTGGTTTTGACGACAAAATCGCGCCAACGCTTCTTTCCGTGCGAAAGTTTGGCAATGCCGATCGCCAGTTCCAGATGACCGTCCACGCAGCGCACGCGGACCGCGTTCGATTCGGCAAACTTTACCACCACGTCGTCAGGAACATCCTCGGGCGCCTGCAACTCGCGGGCCAGCTTGCGGCCGATCCAGGCATACAACTCGGGCACCGCAAACTCGCGTCCTCCCAGGTCGAGCGCTTCGAGCAAGTTATTAATCGCCGATTGATGCAACTGCAGGCTAGCGAGACTGTCGGAAGGCGCCCTGGGCCGCGGCGTGTGCGCGCCAAGCTGCCCGTCGCCGGCCAAACGCATGCGTGTCGTCAGACGGTCTTCGGTCGTGCACATGTCCATGGCGATCGGCTCCAATCCCAGTTGCCGCAACGGCTCGAGCACCTGGGCATCCACCTTCCTGTTCAGACTCTCGAGTCTCAGTTGCGATTCCTCGTCGAGCCGGCGACGGGCGCGGGATGCCACCTTGGCGTCCATTTCGCGACGGGCATCGGGCAGAGCTTCGGCATGTTGCGAGCGGGCAAGGTTCCGCACCAGCGGACCGACCAGGGGCACGATGTCAAAGTCGGTCTCTACGTCGGTGAGGTTGCTGTAGGAGCTGTCCACATCCGCGATGGCCGGCCAGACTCGCATTCCCGTTGGACCGAGCAGCAACAGTTTGCGGACCAAAAAGTTCGAAGCCGCACGGTTGTGGAACGTGGCGGGACCCGCGTCGCTCGTGGT
>SXHT01000132.1 GCA_005773095.1 Planctomycetaceae bacterium | reverse complement strand
GCGCATCCACAGTTGACAACAGTTTTTCCAACGGCGTTCAGGATGTGGGCGCGCGCGCTAAGCTGCAGAGTGTGCTTACTATGGATGGGCAGCAACGTCGCGTGTACGAAATTCGCCAGATGTACCTTCCGCGATTGTTGAAGTGGGATGATCGCAACTTCATGGCCTTTTCCGTGGAAGGTCGATATCCTTTTCTAGACCATCCACTAATCGAATTGGCACTCAGTTTTTCACCACAAGTACTCTATTCTAAAGGTTGGACTAAGGAGCCATTACGACAGGGGATGGCGGGCGCAATTCCTGATCGCATTCTCCGCCGACGCACAAAGTTCGGTTTTGAAACACCCCAGGACGCCTGGTTGTGCGGCACATTGCGCCCGGTTATCGAATCCTGGCTAACAAGCGATAATCCCGTCTGGGGAATCGTAGACCGCGAATCGGTGCGGCGACTTGCTGATGAAACCTGGCGGTTGAATGGACGCCGAGACGAGCCTGGTCAGGCATTGCTGCGGACATTTCTTGCGGACCGCTGGATGCGGGTCTTCTCCTTGAACTAAATGGCAGGGTGCAACTAAGGCAACTAAGGATTGGCTTGGAGAAACCGCTCACATCAATCCCATGGATCAAGGGGTTCATTGCTTCGAATTAACGAGCAGGTGGAAATGAAGAGTTGGTTGAGCGTATGTATTCTCACTCAATACTTCCCACCGGAAATGGGCGCTGCACAGAACCGGCTCGGAGAGCTTGGCGCCCGATTGGTAACGCTGGGTTGGAAAGTGGAGGTACTGACGGCGCTGCCGAACTATCCGACCGGAAAGATCTTTGCTGACTACGACTCCGGCCACCCCAGCGTCGATGAACTCCACGGCATGCGCGTCGTACGATTGCCACTCTACACGACTAAGGGGGGATTTGGACGGCGACTGAGGTCCTATTTCTCGTTCGTCCGCTCGGCGATCCGCTACGGACCTTCCTTTTGCTCTCCACCAGATCTGCTCTACATTGAGTCACCCCCCCTGTTTATCGGTTATGCGGGCTGGTATTTAGCCTGGAAATGGAAGTGTCCCTACGTGCTAAGTATCAGTGACCTGTGGCCCGAGTCGGCGATTCGCATGGGCGTTATCAAGCCAGGAATTGCCACTCACATGGCAACACGGTTGGAACGAAGGATGTACGCCAAGAGTGCCGGAGTAACGGGCACGTCCAACGGCATTCTTGAGGGTGTTCGACGTTTGGCTCCAGGTACGGCTACGCAATTGATCACCAACGGTGTTGAGTTGGGGCGTTTCGGAAAGAACAAAGCGGATGATGAAGCTCGCCAACTGATAGGTCCCGAACCAGGACCGGTTTTTATTTTCGCCGGCCTGCTTGGCCTGGCCCAAGGGCTCGATCAAATCCTCGATCTCGCCAAGACATTGCCGCAGCAGGTCCCGGGCCGGTTTGTGCTCGTGGGAGAGGGACCGGTGCGAGACCATCTGGAAAAGCGACTTCGCGAGGAGCGCATTCACCGCGTGCGGCTGCTGCCGTCGCAGCCCCCGGCGCGCATACCCGCATTACTTGCCGCCGCGGATGCGGCGATCGTGACCATGGGCATGCCAATTCCCGGAATGATTCCCAACAAGTTGTTTGAGGCGATGGCTTCCGAGTTGCCAGTCTTGCTCGTTTCTACGGGGGAACCCGTGGAACGACTCAGGCAGGCCGATGCCGGCCTGGCGGTTCCACCGGGAGACCCCCATGCGCTTCGCGAAGCGTTTACTCAGCTTGCCAGCGATGCATCGTCTCGTCGACAATTGGGAATAAGCGGCCGTCGTGAAGTTGAAAACCATTACGACCGCGCGAAAATCGCCGAAAGATTGAACGAATTCTTACGAACATGCATCCGATGACGAGTCCCGCCGATTCCGAAGTGGACCGCATACGAGCCGAATATCAGCGTCGTGCCCGCGAAATTCCAGCCGACTTTTACTCGCTCGATAAGCCGGCAAACCTCTTCAGTCGCCACAATCAAGAGCGCATGCTGCTGGCTGCGCTTCGAGGTGCGCAACTCATTCCCCTTCGAGATCGACTGGTTCTTGAAGTTGGTTGCGGCACGGGACAATGGTTCTCAATGTTTCAGGCATTTGGCGTGTCGCCGGAGCGAATCAGCGGCATCGAATTAGATCAAAATCGCGCCGCCGTGTGCCGGCAGAAGTTTCCGCGAGCAGATGTGCGCGAGGGGGATGCTTGCCAGTTGCCCTGGCATGATGAATTTTTCGATGTGGTGCTCCAGAGCACCGTTTTCACCTCCCTCCTAAATCCGCTCACAAAGCAGCGTGTCGCCTCCGAAATGCTCCGGGTCCTCAAATCGGACGGCTGCATTGTTTGGTACGATTTCTCGTTCAACAATCCGAGCAATTCCCAGGTGCGCGGCGTCGGACGTCGCGAGATTCAGCAGCTCTTTCCGAATTGCGAATTGCGATTGAGCCGAACAACATTGGCGCCTCCCCTTGCACGACGATTGGTGCCCTGGTCCTGGTTGCTTGCTCAATTGCTTGAGCAAATGAAGTTCCTTAATACGCATTACCTGGGCATCATCAGAAAGCCGCCCAAGTCATTCATTTGATGCCGCAGGACAAAATCATCCCCTTCTTTCGACCGTCCCTTACTGAGGCCGAAATCGGCGAGGTTGTGGCTTGCCTCCGCTCTGGCTGGCTTACGACGGGGCCGAAGGCCAAACAGTTCGAATCAAAGTTCGCCGCGGCGGTTGGGGCGAAGCATGCCGTGGCGGTGAACTCCTGCACCGCGGCATTGCACCTGGCGGTCGAAGCGCTCGGCCTGCACGAAGGGATGGCCGTTTTGGTCCCCAGCATGACGTTCGCGGCCACGGCCGAGATCGTGCGCTACCAAGGCGCCATACCGATCCTCGTCGATTGCGATCCGCTGACATTCAACTTGGACCTCGCCGACGCCGAGCGAAAACTGGCCGACCTTCGGGCCGGCCGTCTGCCCGCGACAATCCCGCGGGATTTGCCCGTCGTTGGTATCATTCCCGTCCACGTCTCCGGACTCATGATGGACCTGCACGCAGTGCACGCATTTGCACAACAACACAAGCTTTGGATGGTCGAGGACGCTGCTCATGCTCTTCCAGCGGCATGGCGACCGAACGCGAAACATGCTTGGCAGAAGTGCGGCGAAAATAGCTCGAAGGTGACTTGCTTTTCTTTCTATGCCAATAAGACCATCACCACCGGCGAAGGGGGTATGGCGATCACCGACGATCAGGCTATTGCCGACCGGATGCGGATGATGTCGCTGCACGGCCTTTCGCACGATGCGTGGGACCGATACTCGGGGGGCAAAGCCTGGGACTATCGTATCGCCGCGCCGGGCTTCAAGTACAACATGACCGACCTTGCCGCCGCGATTGGAATTCATCAACTCGCGCGTGCTGAAGAGATGCGTCTGAAGCGGGAATCGCTTGCTCGTCGCTATTGCAAGTCCTTCGCCGATTGCGACGAGTTCGAGCTGCCAGCGTGGCCGGAGAATCGAATCCACGCCTGGCATTTGTTTCCCATTCGACTTCGGCTCGACAAGCTCACGCTCGATCGCAACGCGTTCCTCCATCAACTCAAGTCGCGCGGCGTGGGCTGCTCCGTCCATTGGCGACCGTTGCATTTGCATCCCTACTACGCAGAAACGTTTGGTTGGAGGGCTGACAATTTTCCCGTGGCCACGCCGCTCTGGGAGCGGCTCGTCAGCCTGCCGCTTTTTCCCGACATGACCGATGATGAGTTGAACCACGTGGTGCACGTCGTGCTCGACATCTGCCAGGAGAAACGACGATAGGCGATTCGCAAGAATGCCGCTTTACGACCCCCTCGGATGCTAATTCCGCCGGCGCCCACGATCTAATCTCGCAGCGGGCCAACGTGGCGGTGATCGCGCTGGCCGGTCCGCCAGCGCTTCTGCTGGTCGACACGGCCGCGGCACTCATGCGAGGTTGGCGGTGCGACGCCCGTTTAGACCTTCTCGGCGGCGCGCTGGTGCTGGGCATTCTGGTCGCGGTCGCGATCGTTCGGGTCTTGTCGCGTGGCCGGGTGCTGTTGGCTCACTTCGCTCCGCAGATTTGTCTGGCGAGTCTGGCCACCATCTTCAGTCTTGTCGCCGCCGAGCTTGCCATCCAAATGCTCCTGCCCGGACTGGAACCGCCCGTCCATTTGCGACAGCCCAGCCAACATGCACTTAATCGTCTGGCGCCGGGCGTTATGCGGGGAATTACCGGCGAGTCGCGAACCGTCATCAATTCGCAGGGAGTTCGCGGCTCGGAGATGCCGGCGGCTGCCAACCGTTACGCCGTTGTCTGTCTCGGCGGCAGCAGCACGAACTGCACCTATCTCGATCAATCCGAAACCTGGCCCGCGGTGCTGGAACAAAACCTTCAGGCCGCGAATCCGGTGCGCCAATGCTGGGTGGGCAACGTCGGTATTCCATCGCTTGCAACCCACGAGCACTTGAAGTTCCTGAACGAATCGAGCCTTCCCAAACAAGTCGATTGTGTGATCGTGCAAGCAGGCATCAATGACTTCATGCAGGCCATCGCTCCGCAGCGTCCAACGCCGCCGTACTGGACCCGCTCGCAGCTTTGGCGTCTTATAAACACGGTCGCGCGCCGGTATCTGAACTCGGTAGACATTTTGGTCGAGGACGATGCCGGGGCAAGTTATGTGCGACGACGGGCCCAGCGGTCCGCTGCCGACAAGGCCACCACACTTCCCGATCTGCAAGAACCATTGGCCGACTACGTCCAGCGTTTTCGTGCGATCATCGCGCGCTGCAAGGAATTGGGTGTGAGATTGGTCGTCACTTCGCAACCCGTGCTTTGGACGACCGATGCCAACCCCGAAAACGAAAAGCTGTTCTGGTTTGGCCGGACCGGATCCAACCAATATCTTGCCACGCCCCCGTTGCGAGAGGGCATGGACGAGTACAATCGTGCGACCCGGCAGGCTTGCGAAGAGCTTGATGTGGAATTTATCGATCTGGCGGAGTTCAATGGCCGCGACGAAATATTCTACGACGATTGCCATTTTACCGAAGAAGGCGCCCGGCAAGTCGCTCGCCGGATCGCGGACTATTTGCTGGCTCACCCGGCACCAAAAGGTGGGAAGGCGGGAAGCTGGGAAGGCGGGAAGCGAGCCGAGTTTCGAGATCCCCCGACCGTCCGATCGTCCCACCTTCCCAAAGCAAACCCGTGACCGCGATCCTCGGCATCTCCGCGTTTTATCACGACTCGGCCGCCGCGCTGGTGGTCGATGGCAACATCGTCGCCGCAGCTCAGGAAGAACGCTTCACACGCCGCAAGCACGATCATGCGTTTCCGGTAAACGCCATTGAGTATTGCCTTCAGGAAGCGGGGATCAAGCCCGGCAATCTTGATTACGTCGGCTTCTACGATAAGCCGCTGCTCAAGTTCGAGCGACTTCTCGAGACCTATCTGGCCGTCGCTCCACGCGGCTTCCGCTCCTTTCTGCAAGCCATGCCGCTCTGGCTGCGGCAAAAGTTGTATCTGCCGCGTGAGATGAATCGCGGGCTGCAAGGCGAGTATGGCAAACGTTACGTTTTTACCGAACATCACGAGTCCCACGCCGCCAGCGCGTTTTTTCCCTCGCCGTTCGAGGAGGCAGCGATCCTCACGCTCGACGGAGTCGGTGAATGGGCCACCGCCAGCTTCGGCGTCGGTCGAGGCAATAAAATCACGCTTACCCACGAAATGCGGTTTCCGCACTCGCTCGGCTTGCTGTACTCGGCATTCACCTATTATTGCGGATTCAAAGTCAATTCGGGCGAGTACAAACTGATGGGTCTCGCCCCCTATGGCGAACCGAAGTACGCCAGCCTGATTCGGGAGCAACTGATCGACCTCAAGCCGGACGGTAGTTTCCGCATGGACATGCGCTACTTTGGTTATTGCCAGGGCCTCACCATGACTTCAGCCGCGTTCGATCGGCTCTTCGGTGGTCCGCCACGCAAACCCGAATCCCAGATTTCGCGGCGCGAAATGGATTTGGCGGCATCGATCCAACAAGTCACGGAAGAAATTATGCTCCTCGCGGCGGAACATGTGCACCGGCGAACAGGTCAAACAAAACTCGTATTGGCCGGTGGCGTGGCATTGAACTGCGTGGGCAATGGTCGAATCTTGCGCGATGGGCCGTTCGATGAACTTTGGATTCAACCCGCCTCCGGAGACGCCGGCGGCGCGCTCGGTGTGGCGCTCTTCGTCTGGCATCAACTGCTCGATAAACCACGGCAGGCTCAATCCACCCGCGACACAATGCACGGGTCGCTCTTAGGACCGGGCTTCCCGAATGACCAGATCGAACCTTTCCTGCGGGCTCAGGGCGCCAGGTATCGTCGACTCAATGATGCCGAACTCTGCGATTACGTCGCCGAGTTGCTGGCCGCGGAAAATGTCGTCGGATGGTTCCGCGGGCGCATGGAGTTTGGTCCCCGCGCGCTCGGGGCTCGCAGTATTCTCGGTGACGCCCGCAGTCCAAGAATGCAGTCGGTCATGAACCTCAAAATCAAGTTTCGCGAGTCGTTTCGGCCGTTTGCTCCGAGCGTGCTCGAAGAGCGGGCCTCGGATTACTTTGAGCTTCCACCGGCCCATCCGAGTCCCTACATGCTGCTGGTAGCGCCCGTTCGGGCGGACCGTCGAATCCCGGCGGATGATGCCAGGGAACGATTCGGTATCGACAAGCTGAATGTTGCCCGCAGTGAGGTGCCCGCCGTCACGCACGTCGACTATTCAGCCCGCGTGCAGACAGTCGACGCCGAGCGGCACGGCCTGTACCGTCGGCTGCTGGAAGCATTCGCAGCCAAGACTGGCTGCCCAATGATTATCAACACGAGTTTCAACGTGCGCGGCGAGCCGATTGTCTGCACGCCGGAGCAGGCGTATCGATGCTTCGTGAATACCGGGATCGACGCGCTGGTGCTCGAGAATTTCGTGATCGAAAAAGAGGCGGGAACCGCCGCCGAGCGCGAACCAGAGCAATACCTCGCACAATTCGCGCTCGATTAGTTCCCGAAACGAAATAGGTTGGCAGCCACAGATGAAACACCGATGAAACACAAGTTTTCATACGGTCACATGACCCCTGTTTGCTCCGTGTTTCATCCCTGGCTAAGAATCGGTTTATTCGCACAATGACACAACCCTTGCAGGTCCCATCCCGGCGCGAACGTCTGATTTTCGCCGCGATTCTGCTGGTGCTCGGCGTCGTCCTGGGCGGCCTGGTCGTGGCGCGATCGACGATGTTGTTCGGCGCGGCCATTATCTCCGCCGATCTGCTCGTGATCGCGTGGCTGGCCGGCCACCCGCTCGATCCGCGTGGACTGATTCTTCCGGTGGTGCTGACGATTCTGACGCATACGGACGACGTCGGCGTCAACAAACCAACGGTCGGCGTCGTGGTCGGCCTATTTGTGGTTTTGGCGACCGCGACAACGTTGCGCCCTGCCTTCGGCGAGTGGCTGTATGTAGAATGGATGAAATCGGTCGAACCGATCGGCTGGAGCTTTTCCTGCCTGCTGTTCGCCGGCGTGTTTTTTCTGGTGGTCACACCGATCGGCTTGATGGCCCGCATGATTGGTTACGACCCGCTGGAGCGACGATTCGAGCGGGAAGCCAAGACCTATTGGAACGAGCGCAACCCAAAGACAAGCGTCGATCGCTACTTCCGCCAGTTCTGATCTATGAAATCAAGAAATTTGAAATCTGCCGATCCTCAATCCGACGCCGATCGTTTCGCCCGTGAGGCTGCCCGTCCCGCGACGAGCATCGGGCGCGAACTGTGGGATTTCCTGCGAACCAACAGAAAATGGTGGCTGACTCCCATCGTGGTGGTGCTTGCGGTGGTGGGAATGCTTTCGGTGCTTGCCGCCTCGGGACTGGCACCTCTGATCTATACGTTGTTCTGATTTGCAAAACCCCTGGCCCCCCAGGGGCGGCACGTACCGCCCCTACGGGGCTTCCAATTGTCTTTTTTGATTCACGACGCACGGCTTCGCCGTCGGCTACGCGTATGCCCCCCTTTACCGGGGCTAACGGAACTGAACCAGCCTGAGAACAGATCGCAACTCAAGCACTGCAAGTCGAACACTTGTCGGCCGACTCCTGACCTGGGAACGCAATTCACGATGACGCTCGCTTCCGCCGCACCTGAAAGCCTGCCATTCGACGCCACTCCACCGCATCGCTTGTTCTACTCCACCGTCAAACGGGCGCTCGACATCGGCGTGTCGCTTGTGGGGCTGGCGCTGACGAGTCCGGTTCTCGCGGCAGCCGCGATTTGGGTGAAGCTCGACTCACGAGGTCCGGTCGTATTCCGGCAGCAGCGCATCGGACGCAACTTTCGTCCCTTCAACATCCTGAAATTTCGCACGATGGTGGTCGACGCACCCCAGCTTGGGAGGCAAATTACGGCTGGAGCCGATCCCCGAATTACCCCTGTCGGGGGGTTCTTGCGAAAGTGGAAGATCGACGAGCTGCCGCAGCTTTTGAACGTCCTCAAGGGGGACATGAGCCTCGTCGGCCCTCGCCCGGAAGTGCCGAAATACGTCCAGATGTTCCACGATGAGTACCGTTATATCCTCAGCATCCGCCCGGGGATCACCGACCCGGCGTCGATTAAATACCGCGACGAATCGTCCGTTTTGGCCAACTGTCCAGACCCGGAACACAAGTACGTGGCGGAAATCCTGCCCGACAAGCTGGCCATTGCCCGCGATTATGTCACTCACGCTAATCTGCTGCAGGACTTAGGCTTATTACTGCGTACGGCCACCAGCATTCTTCCTTCGCGGAGCGTCGCCCGCATTTCGAGGTCAAATAGCCAAGACGGTTGATTCACAATTTGACGAATGTCCCAGATTCGGCTAAACTGGATCGCGGGCCAGGCATTTAAAGAGAAGCAACGCGGAGTACCAAAAGTGATCGCTCATCAACAATGGGCCAGGTTATTCATGGGGGGATTGGGCTGCTGGATCTTCACCGAATTGGTGTGCCCCGCCTTCGCTATCAATATTCGACACGACGTCCCCGACGCGAGCTACCTGACGCTCGGCGCGCAGCCTCAATTCAATGCAACAGTCAGGCTGGAAGTCCCCGGCACGGATGTGACCGGCACGATTATTGGCGACGGTTCCTGGGTACTTACCGTGGCGCACCCGTTGGACGGGGGTGTCACACCCACGGAGGTTTCATTCACGAAGAACGCCATCACGTACACGGGGACGCAAATCGTCCTTCATCCCAATTGGACTGGCGATCTTCTTGGCGGAAATGATCTTGGTTTGGTCAAGCTGAATACAGTCGTGACCGGTGTGTCCCCAGCAATGATCTATACGGGTAACGGGGAATTAACGCGAATCGGCACTAAGGTTGGTTTCGGAGACACGGGCACAGGCGCCGTTGGCTCCACGGGCGGGCAAGGGACGCTGAGAGGCGCTCAGAATGTAATCGATGCGTTTGTTTCAAATTCGGGTACAGTCATCACGACGGATGGGGCCAATTCACGAGCTCTGTTCATGGATTTTGACGCTCCTGACTCGCCCATTAACTTCTTAGATGCTGAAGGTGATGATCCCCCAAGTTATTCGGGCAATAACGAAGCGTTGGGGCTGGAAGGCATGCTCAATACCGGCGACAGCGGGTCGCCTTTGTTCATTGACGTGGGCGCGGGCGTTTGGCGCATTGCCGGCGTGGGTTCGGCCACCGTAACAGAAGAAGGTCTGTACGGCATGAACCATCCCGCCGTGGACGAACGGATTAGCGATTACGGAGACGCTGGGGTTTGGACACGGGTTTCCACATCCAGCGAATTCATTTTGTCGACGATTCCCGAGCCTGGTTCGGCAGCCCTGGCATCCATAGGGGGTTTGGCCTTGGCCGCACTATGGAGGCGGGCGCGACGCCAGCCCCGGTAGGGGCGACACATATTGTAGCCCGCGACCTGGCTGCGGGAGACGGCACTTAGGAAAATGTCACGAAAGCCCCATAAGGGGCGGCATATGTCCCCCCTACGGGGCATATTTCGTGCCTGAACGCCCTCATGGCTGCGGCCTGGGCTATGCCATCTCGCCCCTGACGGAGCTGCGATCACCGGGCGACGTCCAAGCACACCCACGAATTTTCAGCACGGCCAATAAGTTCTCCGCCGTAGGGCCGGCTGTGCCGGCCGGATTCGCGTGACTTTCCCATCCACGGCCGG
>SXHT01000131.1 GCA_005773095.1 Planctomycetaceae bacterium | reverse complement strand
GCCATTCATGCGCGACCGATTCAAGGTCGGGCAGAAGGTATTGTTGTCGGGAAAGGCCAGGCTGAATGGTGGACGCTGGGAGATGACGCATCCGCAGTTGAAGCAGGTTGATGGTGAAGAAAACCTGCCGGCCGGGCAGATGTTGCCGGTGTATCCGCTGACCGATGGACTATCGCAATATCAGGTGCGAAGGCTTACCCGTGCTGCGCTCGACGAGTTCACCGGCACGTTGGACGAGGTCTTTCCTCAGCAGTATCTGGCGGCGCACAACTTGTTGCCACTCCGCGAGGCGTTGCCCAAACTGCACTTCCCGGGCAACCCGGACGAACTCAGCGCGGCGCGGCGGCGGTTCGTTTATCAGGAGCTGTTTATCATGCAGCTTGCCCTGGCGGTGCGTCAGCAAGCAAACGTGATCGGGATCGCGGCCAGGCCGATGCCATTAAGCCCAAAGATCGATGCCCGTATTCGCCGATTGGTCCCTTTTGCGCTGACCGTCGGGCAAAGGCAGGCGATCGCAGAAATTACCGGCGACATGGCTCGTCCGCAGCCGATGAATCGTCTGCTCCAGGGAGACGTGGGAAGCGGCAAGACCGCCGTCGCCGTGTACGCGATGCTGCTGGCGGTTGCCCACGGCTGCCAGGCAGCGATTATGGCCCCCACGGAAATTCTTGCGCGGCAGCACTACGAGACGCTGTCGGGCTTGCTGGAAAAAAGCCAGGTGAAGATTGGCCTGCTTCTGGGCGGAATGCGAGAGAGTGAGCGTTCTGGATTATTGGCGTCGATCACCGCGGGCGAAATTGGTATCGTTGTGGGCACGCAGGCGTTCGTCCAAAGTGATGTGCAATTTGCTGACTTGGGGCTGGTGGTGATCGACGAGCAGCACAAGTTTGGCGTCAAGCAGCGGGCGATGCTCAAGCGGACAGCCGCAGCCCCGCATTATCTGGTGATGACCGCCACGCCGATTCCGCGATCGATTGGCATGACGCTGTACGGAGACCTCGATCTGACCACGCTCCGGGAACTTCCTCCAGGCAGGCAAGCGGTGCATACCTATCTGCCGCCCGCCGGCGACCACGCGCGTTGGTGGGAATTCTTTCGCAAGAAACTTCGCCAGGGGAGGCAGGGCTATGTTGTCACGCCGCTGGTGGAGGGCAGCCCGAGCATTCAAGCGGCGAACCTGGAGGAGACTTTTGAATCGCTGGCCAATGGCGACTTGGAGGAATTTCGGCTTGGCCTGGTGCATGGCCGCATGACGAGCGAAGAGAAAGACGCGGCGATGGAACGCTTTCGCCGGGGCGAAACGCAGGTGCTGTGTGCAACCTCGGTGGTGGAGGTCGGCGTCGATGTGCCGAACGCCACCCTGCTGAGCGTGCTCGCCGCGGAGCGGTTCGGACTGGCCCAGTTGCATCAGTTGCGCGGTCGCATTGGCCGCGGCGCGCATCCCGGATTTTGCTGATTGTTCGCCGATCCGCAAACGTCCGAGTCGCGCCAGCGGCTGGAGGCGTTTGTCAAAACGAACGATGGCTTCGAGTTGGCCGAGATCGACTTTGCCCTGCGCGGGCCCGGTGATCTGTTTGGCACTCGGCAACATGGCCTGCCGCCAATGTACATTGCCGATCTGGTCCGCGATCAGCGTTTGTTGCAAGAGGCCCGCCATGATGCTCAATCACTCGTGGCCCTCGATCCTGGTCTTGCCTGCGCCGACCACGCGCAGTTGCGAAAAAAGGTGTTGGCCAGGTACGGTCAGGCGCTGGATTTGGGGGATGTAGGATAATGCCCCGCTACCACGAACTTCTCGCTTCGCTTCGCAGCGCCTTTCCGCAGCCTGTTTCGGATCCGGTGCACGATGGCTATGTGGTGTTCTCCATCCTGCGGGCGCTGGATCAGGTGGATGCGCTCAAATCCCAGGCGCCGGTTCTGGGTGAAGCGGTTGAACCCGACTATGAAAGGGCGCGCGAATTTCGGCTGGATGAGGTTGGGCGGCCGCTTGAGGCGGTGATTCCCAAGCTGGTTCGCACGCTGCAAGGCATGTTTATCTGGGGACATCCGCGCAGCCAGATCAACGTGGTGCCTAATCCCACGATCGCCAGCATCATCGGTTATCTGCTGCCGCTGATCTACAACCCAAACCTCGTCAGCGAGGAAAGCAGCCGGTTGTTTGCCGAAGCGGAAGTGCGAGTGGCCGCCATGCTGGCCGATCTCGTGAGTTACGAGCCTGAAAAGGCACGCGGGCTGTTCACCTTCGGTGGCACGGGCACATTTCTCTATGGAGTCAAGGTGGGCCTTGAAAAGGCCTGTCCCGGCGCCGGCCGCAGCGGACTGCGCGAGGACGCCGTGATCATCGCCAGCGACCAGAGTCACTACGGTTGTTGGACAGTCGCCTCATGGCTTGGCATTGGACAAGACAACGTGTTGAGAGTGCCCACGAATCTGGATAACTCCATCGATCTCGAAGCCTTGGAAGCCCTGCTCGGCGACTCCATCAGGTCGGGCCGAAAGATCGCCGCGATTGTGGCCACGATGGGCTCCACTGACGCGTTCGGCATCGATGATCTGCAGGCGATCATTGCGATTCGGGATCGGCTTGCCGCCGAGTTCAAGCTCTCGTATCGCCCGCACGTGCACGCCGACGCAGTCATTGGCTGGGCCTGGAGCGTGTTTAACGATTACAGCTTCCTGGACAATTCGCTTGGTTTTCGCGGACGCACGGTGCGAGCGCTGGCCGCGGCCCATCATCGCATGCAGCATCTGAAACTCGCTGATTCGGTGGGCGTGGATTTTCACAAGACCGGCTACGTGCCTTACATTTCCTCGCTCGTGCTGTTTGCCAACGGCGAGGACTTGGGTCTGATTGCCCGCCAACGCAATTCGATGCCTTATCTGTTTCAATCGGGCGACCATCATCCGGGCATGGTGACGCTGGAAACCAGCCGGGCGGCGGGGGGCGTGATGGCGGCGATGGCGAACCTGCTTCTGCTCGGCAAGGAAGGATATCGCGCGCTGCTCGGCCACGCCGTGGAAATGGCCGAAGTGCTGCGAGAGGGCATCGAATCGCACCCCAACCTGACGGTGCTCAACGGCGACAATGTGGGGCCCGTGACACTTTTCCGAGCCTATCCCGATCACGTCAACACGTTTACGGTCAAGGATCGAGAACGAACCGACTCAACCATGCGCGACGAGCTGCGGGCCTACAACGATTACAATCGCCGCATCTTCCAGCGCGTGCAAACCGAGGCCCTGTCGGGCCAGGGCGTGGTGTTGTCGCTGACCGACTGTTACCGGCACACCGACTATGGCGAGCCGATGGTAGCGCTCAAGTCGTACGTGCTCTCGCCGTTTACCGATGACGGACGGATGCAATCGATGATCCAGCACGTGCTGGCCGCGCGGTCGGAGGCCATGAAAGGCAATGCTGCCGGCGGCGGATGGATGTCGGCCTGAGACCAGGGCGTTAACACGATGCCAGCTCTTGTTCGTGCGCTTGCGCTGTCACAAGCACCGCATTACGACCATCCACCAATTCCTTGCCTTCCGCTTCTTTGAGTCGCATGACGACGCGATTAAAATCGTCGGCTACGTACTTCCAACAGTCTCCTTCGCGAAAGAAGAGCGGATTGACGTTTTCCCCGTTCGCCAACTTCTTCAGCTCGCGGTGCAGTCGCAGCACCGGCCCGGCGAAACGGTTGGTCATGCGCAGAATGTCTCCCAGTACCAAGGGGAGCAGCAGCATCGAAGCGATGAATGCTGGACCGTAACTATACCAGATTTGGTCGATGGTCATCCAGGAGAGTCTCGCCGGTCCCGTCAACAGGCTCCAGAAGAACAACATCACAAACGTGGAAAACAAACAGGTGATCCAATACACCAGGCAGCGAACGACAATCGCGCCTTGCACTTTGGGATCGACGAAATATTGACGACGCTTGCCAAAGAACATGGTGGCCAACTCCTATTGAGACGTTAAAGATCAAACGGTACGAACTGAGGGCCGCATCAGCCCAAGCGTAGCTCACAATCGGAAGCCGGGCGCCAAAGGGTGGATTATGCCGACAAGACCGATTGTGCGATGCCGGCGGCTTTGCCGTGTTCGAGGTCCAATCTCGGGGAGGGCAAAGCTGATGCCGCCCGAAGCGCTGCGCATTCCAAAAAGGCACCCGTCGCTTGGCGAACGCTCCCTTCGCCGGTATCCTGGTAACTGGGGGTGGATCGGGTAACCGTTCACGGGCCGGGGACTGGCTCGTTTTCCCAGGGAATTCACGAGAGGCGCATCGTTCTGTCAGGGGGTTGTCCTACGTGGTTCCCGGGAAAATGTGCCTGTCCCCCTCTCTTGGCCCGTGAACGGTTACGTAGATCGGTTCAGGATGTCGCGCGCGAGCGCACGGGAGTGCGGGGGTATTCTTGATGTTGGCCAGCTTGAAAGTGCTCACTGGCACGTCTGCGGGCAAGGTCCATTCTCTCGACCTGGATCAAGCGGTGCTCGGTCGCAATTCGTTCTGCGACATTGTCATTCCCGTCCACAGCATTTCCCGACAGCACGCCCGAATTGTCCGTGAGGGAGAGCGGTATTTTCTGGAGGACATGGGCAGCCTGAACGGAACGTTCGTCAACGGCAATCGGATCAGTGGGCGCACGGAGTTAAGAGACAACGATCGGATTCATCTGTACGAGGTGTTGCTGTCGTTCCATTTTGGACGGCCGGCAGTCGCCGCCACTGACCCGACGATCACTGCGCACGGCGTGACGCTGCCGAAGTTCGATCCGCTGGCGCCCCCCGTGATGAGCGAGGAAGACAAGCGACCGACCACCATTGTCAACACGCTCGACGCCACCCCTGAGACGCGGATGGATGTGGGCAGCGCGGAGAAGCTGCGGGCCGTCCTGGGCATCACGCGCAATCTGGGAATGTCGCTTACGCTCGACGAGTTTCTGCCGAATATTCTGGACAGCCTGTTCACAATCTTTCCGCAAGCCGAACGTGGCTATGTGCTGCTGGCCGACCAACCGGGCGGCCAGCTTGTGCCGGCCGCGATCAAGGACCGGCGCAGTGAATCGGGAAGCTCGCTGACCTTGGCGCCGATCAGTCGCACGATTGCAGTGCGTGTGATGAACGAAGGCAAGGCGATCCTCAGCACCGATGCCGGCGATGACCCTGAGCTGAGCGCGTCGATTCTTGAAGCCTCGGTCTGCTCCATGATGACCGTACCGCTGGTGGGCCCTTCGCGAAAGTCGCTGGGCATTATCCACATCGACACGACCGACGCCGCCCGACGCTTCAGCCAGGACGATTTGGAAGTGCTGATCAGCGTGGCGACCGTGGTGGGACAGGCCGTCGAGCATGCCCGCGTCCACCAGGCAAGTCTCAAGCTCGACCGCCACCAACGCGAGCTATCAACGGCACGCGAGGTGCAATTGCATTTTCTTCCGCAGTCGCGCCCGAACGTGGCGGGTTACAAGTTTTTTGACTACTACCGCGCTGCAGACGACGTCGGCGGCGACTATTTTGGATACGTTGCTCTGCCCGATGGACGGTGGGCGATCGCCGTGGGCGACGTATCGGGAAAGGGCGTCTCGGCGGCGCTAATGATGGCGCGATTGTGTAGTGAAGTCCGCTATTGTCTGGTGACTTCCGCTTCACCGGTCGAAGCCGTCACGCGCCTCAACCGCGACTTGATCGACCCCACGCTCGACGACCGATTTGTCACCTTTCTGCTGGGCGTGATCGATCCCGCAAAACACACCCTGACCGTCGTTAATGCGGGTCACATGCCCCCCATCGTTCGCAGTTGGACGAGCGGTGCCGTGGAACAAATCGGCATCTCCGAGGCAAGCCCCCCCTTGGGTTTCGACGCGGCCAGCAAGTTCATGTCCAGCACCGTCAGCATTGAGCCGGGCGATTCAATCGTCATGTACACGGACGGAATCAGCGAAGCCACGAATGTCGACGAACAAATCTACGGCATCAAGCGAGTCTGCAAGACAATCGCCGGCGGTCCCACGGATGTGGAGCGCCTCGGCCAACTGCTGCTCGACGACGTGGATCGCTTCGTCGCCAATCAACCGCAGACCGATGACATCTGCCTGCTTGTTTTCGGCCGTCCGCGACCGGCGCGATGATTGCCTACCGTTTCAAAAACCTTTGATAGGCAGCGACCGCCAGCTGGTCGCAGCGATCGTTCTCGACGTGGCCGCTATGGCCGGCGATGTGCTTGAAGATCCCTTTGTGTTCGGCGGATAACTCGTCCAGCCGTCGCCAGAGGTCTTCGTTCTTGACCTCCTTGAGCCTGCCGTTTTCTCGGCGCTTCCAACCAAGAGCTTTCCACCTGGGCATCCACTCGCTCAAGCCCTTGCCGACGTAGACGCTGTCGCTCAGCAGCGCCACCTTGCTGGGCTTCTTGAGCTGCTCGAGTCCGCGGACCACCGCGGTCAAGGACTTTCCCGCCACTGTTAGCAATAATCTCTTGAAT
>SXHT01000130.1 GCA_005773095.1 Planctomycetaceae bacterium | reverse complement strand
GTTCCCCTTGTCGTCCTCGGCGGTGGTCCCGGCGGATACGCCGCCGCGTTCCTGGCGGCAGACCTCGGGATGCCGGTGGCCCTGGTGGAACGGGACGAGCGGCTGGGGGGCACCTGCCTGCTCCGCGGCTGCATTCCTTCGAAGGCCCTGCTGCACGTTGCCGGGGTCATCAGCGAGGCGCGTCAGATGCACGAGTGGGGCGTTTCATTCGGCGAGCCGAGGGTCGATCTGGGCGCACTCCGTGCACGCAAAGAAAAGATCATCGCCACGCTCTGTGGCGGACTCACGCAGTTGGCCAAGAAGCGCAACGTGCAGGTGATTAATGCCAAGGGTGTGTTTGAGAACTCCACAACGCTTAAGCTCGAAGGGGGTGACCCCAGGACCTACGACGATAACAGGCTTACATTCGAGCATTGCATCTTGGCGAGCGGCTCTCTTCCCGCGATGCCGGGACCGTGGAAGCTTGCCAGTGGTCGCGTAATGGATTCCAGCGGTGCTCTGGAACTGGTCGACGTGCCTGAATCGATGTTGGTCGTGGGCGGTGGCTACATCGGGCTGGAGATGGGCACGGTGTACTCGGAGCTTGGCTCGCGCGTAAGCGTCGTCGAACTCTTGCCGAACCTGCTGCCGCAGGGCGTCGATCGCGATCTGGTCAAACCACTCGCCGACCGCATGGGAAAGCGCTTCAAAAATATTTACCTGGAAACCAAAGTTGCCGGCCTCAAGGATCTCGACAGCGGCGTCGAAGTCACGTTTGACAAAGCCGGCCAACAGTTCAGCGAAACCTACAGCCGCGTGTTGGTGGCGGTAGGCCGTCGTCCGAACAGCCAGGGCATAGGCCTGGAAACGACGCACGTGGCGATCGACGGCAATGGCTTTGTCGTCGTCGATGAGCAACAACGCACGGCCGACCCGCAGATTTTTGCCATCGGCGACGTCAGCGGTGAACCGATGCTCGCGCACAAGGCCAGCCATCAAGGCAAAGTGGCGGTCGAGGCGCTGCACGGCGAGCCGGCGGCGTTCCAACCGCTGGCGATTCCTGCCGTGGTTTTCACCGATCCTGAAATCGCCTGGGCGGGCCTCACCGAGGAGCAGGCCAAGGCCGACCGCGTGGCGATTGAAGTGGCGCGGTACCCCTGGGCGGCCAGCGGCAAGGCACAGGCAATGGGCCGTACGGAGGGACTCACCAAGCTGATCATCGATCCGGCGACCGATCGCATTTTGGGCATCGGCATCGTCGGACCCCATGCGGGCGACTTGATCAGCGAAGGCGTGCTGGCGATAGAAATGGGCGTGACCGCCCGCGACTTGGGCGAGTCAATTCACCCGCACCCCACGCTCAGCGAAACGTTGGCATTCTCGGCGGAAGCCTACCTGGGCACCGCCACGGAAATTTACAAGCCCAGGCGCGAAGCCAGAGCCTAAGTATCAAAGGGGTCAGGACTAGTTGTTTTGTCCTAACAGCTTGACGAATTCGAACTTGCCATCCTTTACCATGCTACCGCTGATCGTTGTCAGGCTCGTGTCTCCGTTATTATCGAACGACCACTTGCCTAGCGCGCCTTGATCGAAATCCTTGAGCGTGCGGCAGGCTTGGAGCACGGCTGACCGATCTTTCTTGCCGGCTTTTTCAATCGCCGCCAAGGCAACCTTGGCGGCTTCATAGCCGTAGATCGCGTAGCCTTCCGGGTTGGCGCCAAATTTTTTGCGGTACTTCTCCACAAAGACTTTGCCTGCTCCCTGCAGGGCATCCGGCGGCAAGCCTCCAAAGGTCACGTAGCACCGGCCGTTGACGTTTTTGGCGCCCGCCGATTTGATGAACACCGTTTCGTAGCATCCGTCGGGGACCATGATCTTGCAGTTCAGTCCCGCCGCCACCATGTCTTTCGCGATCTGGCCCCCTTTCGATTGCGTCGTTCCGCCAAAGTACACCATGTCGGGCTTATTACCCTTGATCTTGATCATCAGCGATTTGAATTCCTGTGCCTTGGCGTCGATG
Source organism: Planctomycetaceae bacterium (assembly GCA_005773095.1). Taxonomy (GTDB): domain Bacteria; phylum Planctomycetota; class Planctomycetia; order Pirellulales; family PALSA-1355; genus SXHT01. The sequence continues at coordinate 26,563 of SXHT01000130.1, read as the reverse complement.
CTCTCCTGGTCGATCACTTCGATGCCGAGGTCCTCGCAGGCTTCGGCAAACAGGGTGGCAATTCCCTTGCCATAAACCTCATTGTCGTCGAGCACGTAAACTCGCTTCACGCCCAACTCTTGGGCCCATGCAGCGCCGAGCGGACCTTGCAAATCGTCGGCCGGCAAGACGCGGAAGAAGTTGATCTTGCCACTGGGGCGATAGACGTCTGGCTCGCCGCGGTCTCCCGTGCCCGGCTTGGTCAGCCCCGGCCAACTGGTGGCGGGGCTGATCATCAGCAGGCCCGCCTTGTTGAGAATGGGCATCGAAACTTTGGCGGCGCCCGAGTTAAAGGGACCGAGGTATGCCATTACATCGGGGTCGCTGACGGCGAGTTTGGCATTGGCCGCCTCGCGCTCGGTGGCCCATTGGCCTGCGGCCGCGGTGGCGTCATCAAGATCATTGTATTCAATCTCGTAGCCGCCGACCTTCGATCCTGCTTCCTCCAGGGCCATTTTGATGCCGTTGACGATGGTATCCGTCTGATGTTTCGCACTGCCCGTGCGGGGCAAGCTGGAAACAATCTTGATCACCTCTTCCGCAGACACCGCCGCGGCTAGCCAACTGCCGAGCGCAATCGCCAGCGCCCCAAGGCAATGGCAGTTAAGAAACCTGATTGCAACCAACCCATGACGCATGGTAGGTCCTTGAACCATAAGCCTTTTGGTCTGCCGCCGATTGTAGGTCAAGCCTTTGTGCGGCGTCAATCTTGGAGGGGCTCAACGCACGGCCGATCAATTTTTTTCGCAGTCACGTCGAAGAGGTCGGGAGTCGATTTCGCGGAAGCGATTTTCTCCAAGGTATAGCCAACTCCGCGAAGTCGACTTCCGACCCCCTGGTGCATCCACACTTTTGCCGCTCGAACAACTGAATGGCCGTGGGGCTGAGCGGTGGAAGAGCAAGCCAGTTTTTCGGGAGGGGTTCTCAATTAGGCGCGCCTTAAACTTGAATTCCAGCCCGAACTTCCCTCGCTGACGCTTCGGGTCGGTTAGAATTGGGGGTCAAGCCGACGACCGGTACTCAAACCGTGAGAATCTGCCGCTCGAGGTGCGAATCTGTCCCATGGGCGAGCGAAATCGCACACTATCACCCTTCCCACACATTACGCATTTGTCAGCGCATGCTCGGCAGTAATCGTGGTCTTCCGCCATCAAGGGCTTGGTGGTGCGAGAGAAATCGCCAACGCCGCGACGCCAGCGTCGTACAGCGGCGGCTGAGAACTGTTCATCCAGAACGGCGGCACCTGAATTGCTCATGCAAATGGACGCGAGGAGGAACAGCGACATTTTCCTGGGAACCATGGTGGGCAAGCACCCAACAGGACGATGAAACTTTCTCGGTAACCGTTCACGGGCCAAGAGAGGGGGACAGGCACGTTTTCCTGGGAACCACGTTGGACAACCTCCTGACAGAACCCTGCGCCTCTGGCGAATTCGCCGGGGGTTAATGAGTCGGTCCTCGGCCCGTGAATGGTCACCTCGAACTGGCCTGGGTGAGAGGGCAATTTTGCACAACGAACCCACAGGATGTTCCATGAATCGCCTGGCAATTGTCGGTTGGATGGCTGGCCTGCTTGTCGCTGTTTGGGCCGGTTTGGCGGAAACGGCGCCGCCGGTCAATAGTGTGCGTGATTTTATGCGCAAGAAGCTGGTGCATTCGCAAAAGGTGCTGGAGGGAGTTACGACCGATGACCTGGAGATGGTAGCGAAACATTCGCAAGAGCTTAGCCTTTTGAGTCAGGCGGCAACCTGGCAGGTGCTGCAAACGCCCGAGTACTTGCAGCACAGCACCGAATTCCGCCGCGCTGCCGACTCGCTCACGGAGGCGGCCCGAAAGCGCAATGCCGATGGGGTGGCACTGGCTTTCGTCGACGTTACCATGAAATGCGTGACTTGCCACAAGTACGTGCGCGGTGTGCGGACGGCGGCAAAGTGAAAACCCTTCCTACCGACTCCAGCACCGCGGCGGATTTTCAGCGCGCGGCGAGTGAGGCGGGAAAAGCATGAAAGGAGCAAGCCATGTCCTGGCTGCCCAAAAACAAGATCGTAGTACCGGTGGATTTTTCGGATCAGTCCCTCGCAGCCGTAGATGCCGCGCTGTCGCTCGTCGAAAAACCGACAAGCCTTTACGTGATTCATGTCTTGCCGGTGCTGACGGACTACGAGGCCGGGATGCTCTTTAACACCGTGGATGATCAGGCTCGCATCCAACATACCGAGCAAGCGCTGCGCGACCGCTTGTCCGCAGCCAAGTATGCAGGCTTTCATCCGCAGGTGGCATTCGGTGATCCCGGTTATGAAATCGCGACGTGCGCCGAGCAGATTGGCGCCGATTTGATCGTGCTGCCGTCCCACGGACGCACCGGACTGACCCGGCTGCTGATTGGCTCCGTCGCCGAACGCGTCGTCCGCCTCGCCCATTGTCCCGTATTGGTGATCAAGGCCCCGGCGGTGAAGAAGTAGCTACCGTCGGCCATGGCGGGTAAACTAAGCTGACAAATAAATGAGCCTCGCCAGCAGAATCTGTGGGTGAATTCTGGTTCGGGGAGGCGGCCCAGGTTGTGAAACAGCGGATAAAATGAAGGCTCTCATCGCCGTCGATGGCTCCGTGGGTGGGTTTGAAGCAGTCCGGCAAGCCGGGCAGCTGCTTCCACCGGACCGCAGCCAGGTGGTTCTCTATTACTCGCCGCCCAGCATCAAGTTGAATGACGGGGCCATTGAACCGGCCGTACTCGATCGCGCTCGGGCACTCCTGGCCAGAGCAGTTTTCGATGAGGCAAAGGCGCTCCTGTCCGACCCTCTGCGAACCAGCGCCGAGAGCATCCTCAGCGATCAGCCCGCGAGGCAGGGAATCGTGGCGGCCGCCGAATCGGTGGGAGCAAATCTGATTGCGGTCGGGGCTCGCGGATTGGGTCCAATCGAGCGATTGCTGCTGGGTAGTGTGTCGACATCGGTTGTCCACACGGCGCGCGTGCCGGTGCTCGTCGCACGGCCGCGTCCGGCAGACCGCCAGCAGCAGCCCTTGCGGGTACTGATCGCTTTTGGATCGGCAAGCGACGACGGGCATCTCGCGGACGTGATAAAAACGTTCCGCTGGCCTGCCGGGACACAAGGTCTTACGGTGTCCGTCGTGCAGTCGATGTTCGCGGGCCATGTGCCAGTCTGGCTCGAAGAGCGTGCCCGCAGCGAAGAAGTCGAGGCGATGGCCCGGGCTTGGGTTGCCGAGCACACGTTGGAAATCAACAACAAACGCTCGGAAGCCGCCGCGTTTGACGACACGCTGCCAGAACCTTGGCGCCCGGAGCAGCCGATGGTGGTCGAAGGTCATCCCGCGGATCAGATCCTGGCAACCATCTCGGAAAAGAAAATCGATCTGGTGGTCACGGGAGCTGGCAGACGATCGGCCGTGACGCGATTCTTCATGGGCAGCACATCCCGGACGGTGCTGAACCAAGCGTCTTGTTCCGTGCTAATCGTTGGCGCGGCCAGGTAGCTCCCAACGTGCCGCTTTCCGCTGCCACGGTAACCGTTCACGGGCCACGAGCAGGGCCGGCCTGGCCGGCCGGACAACGCGATGGGGGGATCAGGCACAAAGCATTTCCCACAAAGAACTTGCAATTCGGACCGCGAGCCGCAAAGCCAGCACATTCGGCAATTTTCATGTAACCGTTAAACTCTGCTCATTTTGCCCATGGCGAAAACGCGACACGACCGTTTTTTTGCGCTCAACTGTCACTCACGGAATTACCGACAAACGTGTTAGGTCCGGCAAAACCGGAAATCTGGCAGCAGCTTCGATCCCGCGTTTTTCTCGAAGCCACGACCGCCACGTTGAGTCGGTGAGGGGGGAACTTCCATGAGGGTTCGTGCTTTGCGCGCTTTTGCGGCCCTGGTGATCTCGGCGTATGCCGCGTGCACGTGGGCCCAGTTGCCGACCTACGGAGATGGGTCGGAAGCCGATGTGTACTACTATGCAGCCAATGAAACTGCGGACCAGGTGCCAGTCAATGCCGATCAGAATGGCACCATCTTCCCATCAACAGTGGGAGAAGATGCTGCCGCTTTTGATATGGAAGAAGAGGGGGACGGCGCTTACGAACCAGGTATCGTCGACCCTTCGTCGGAGATTGCGGACGGAGGCGATTCGTGCTGCGATCCGTCTTGTTGCTCGGGCGACTGCGATTCGTGCGACTCCCCTGCAAGCCGCAATCCATGCCATGGCTGGTGGGGACGCGGCGAGTACCTGATGTGGTGGATGTCGGGCGCGATCGCGCCGCCGCTTGTGACCACCAGTCCCGATAACACGCCCATCGCCGACGCGGGCGTTTTGCCAGATGCCGAAATCCTGTTTCCTGTCGAACGCCTGGGAATTGACGGCCGCTCGGGGGGTCGCATCACACTCGGGCATTGGTTCGACGAATGCGAATCGTGGGGTTTCGAAGGCAATTACTGGGGGCTCGACAAGGGAGGCAGCAGCTTTCAGGCCAGTTCCGACACGGATGGCTCGCCTGTGCTCGCGCGACCCTTCGTCGATGCCGCCACCGGATTGGAAGATGCCTTTATCGTGTCGTATCCCGACGTGTTTGCGGGCTCGATTACGGTGGCATCGTCGAGCGACGTGATGGGCGCAGAACTTAACCTGCGTCACGCGGTGCTGGGCAACCGCTGGGCCCGGTTCGATTTGCTCGCCGGCTATCGGTTCGTCAAAGTGCGCGAATCGCTGAGCGTGTTCGAGAACCAGATCTCAATCGATCCCGGCAGCCAAATTCCACTCGGCACCCAGTTTTCGATTCAAGACGACTTCGCCACCTGCAACGAGTTCCACGGTGGGCAGGTGGGAATGATCCTCCAGAAAGAAATCTGTCGCTGGACGATCGAGGGCACGGGCAAAGTGGCACTTGGATCATGGAACCAGGAGGCACGGATCGGCGGCTTCACTCGCGTGACAGTGCCGGGCGTGCCCACCGTCACCGACGAAGGGGGCATCCTGGCTTTGGGCTCCAACAGTGGAAAGTTCAACCGAAATCGCGTCGCTGCGATTCCTGAAGCCGCGCTGAACCTGCGATACCAGCTCAATTCGATTTGGAAGGTGAATGTGGGCTATACGTTCTTGTACTTGCAGCGGATCGTGCGACCGGGCAACAACATCGACCGCCGAATCGACACGAATCAGATTCCGCCGCCGATTGCCGCTGGTGCCTTCCCGGAGTTCGATTTCAAGGAATCCGACGCCTGGCTGCAGGGCGTGAACGTGGGTTTGGAAGCGCGGTTTTGACGTTGCAGGTGGCAGAGAGCAGATGGCGGTTGGCAGGGAGGCAAAAATGAGTGTTCGCAACCATCGTGATCTTGTGGTCTGGCAAAAGGGCATGGACTTAGTCGTCGATGTCTATCGAGTTTCCTCGGCTATGCCGAAAGAGGAAATGTACGGACTCACGAATCAAATGCGCCGCGCGGCGGTTTCGATTCCAAGTAACGTCGCCGAAGGTCACGGACGAAAAAACGACAACGAGCTGTTGCGCTTTCTGAGCTACTCTCAAGGCTCTCTGTGCGAGCTTGATACTCAGTTGACGGCGTCAGAGCGACTTGGCTTTCTGGACGGTAGCAAACTAAGCCCCGTCTTCAGTCTTTTGGAACAAGTGACAAAACTTGCGGCAGCTTTCTCCGCCAAGATCAAGCAGGGTTAACCGTCGTCAGCCGCCCGCCACCCGCCACCCGCTATCCGCCTTAAGCCCAATCGCCGATGAGTTCCAACTCAAAATCGGCGTTCAGCAGGTCAGCAAGATCATCACCGCGCCGCGATTGGGCCCGCAGCGATTCGATGCCGAAGGCGGTAAGCTCCAATTCGCGGCCGTTGGTCAGCGAGAGCCAATCGTCTTCGCCGGTGAGCAAATCGTCGAAGGCCGAGTCGATCAGCGTCACGTGGTCGTCGCCAAGGCCGCCTTCAAACACCACCTGGCCGGCGTTGGCTGGGTTCAGCTCGTACCGCACGCCGTTGATGGTGAAGGTGTGCACGCTGCCCGAGGCGTCGAAGGTGAAGTTGTCATCGCCGTCGGTGCCGTGCACAGTGACAACGCCGCCGGCGACGCTGACGAGATTCGTCAGCCGCACATCGACATCGCTGTTGGTGCCGGTGACTTTCACGAAGTACGGCGTGCCGGGCGAGCCGTTCCAATCGACGCGCAGGTCGCCGGTGGCGCCGGTGGAGGTGGCGATCTGGTGGAGATTGCCGTCGTAAAGCGTGAGGGTGGTGCTGCCCGCGCCGCTGCCGTCCGCCTCGGCGGTCAGCGTGCCGTCGATGCCGTTATCGATCGAGACCCAAGCCGCGCCCTGTCGCAAATTGAGCGACGAGAGCAGGCCCTGGCCGGCGCCGAAGCTCGACGCCATCGCCATCCGCTGGCTAATGAACTCGGGCCGGAAGCCGCGTTCGGCGAACAGGTAGCCGGTGATTTCGAGGCCGCCTTCCGTAACGTCGATCACGAACTTATCATTGCCGGGCGTTGTGCCGCCGGCCGAACCCTTCTTTTCGACGCCGTCGAGATACATCGCGGGCTGGACTTCGGTGATGGTGTAGTTGCCCGGCTCGACCTCCTCGAATTTGTAGATGCCGAGGGCATCGGTGGTGACGGTTCGCTCCGCGATGGGACCCGACGCGTCGGACGCGCCGGTGAGTTTGATCGCCACGCCGGAGAGGGGCTTTTCCGGGGCGTCTCGCCTGCCGTCGTTATCGGTGTCGACCCAGACGGAGCCGGAGATGGTCGAGAAATCGACCGAGCCGTCCAGATCGTCATTGACGATGGTGCCGATCGCCTGGAAGTCGCCGGCCGTGGCATTGACGACACCCGTCAGATTTACCTCAAACGTTTCGTCGGATTCGTCGCTCCTGTCTTGGCGAACCGTCACGCGGATGGTCTTACTGGTCTCGCCCGGGGCAAACGTGATCACGCCGCTGGTGGCGGTGTAATCGGCCGGAGTCGAAGCGCTGCCGTTGGCCGTGGCGAAGTTGGCCGTGACTTCGCGGCCACTGGCGGTGTTTAGCGTGACCACGAAATCAAAATTGTTGAACGTGCTAAAGCCGCCGTTGCCCTCGTTTTGCGAGAGATCGGCGATCGAGACGGTGGGCGGCGCGTCGTCGTCGTTGATCGTGCCGGTGGCCGCGCCGTCGGCGATTGTCGCTACCGTCGGGCTGCTGAGCGTCACCCGGAAGGTTTCGTTGGCTTCGTCGAGCAGGTCGCCGAGGATGGGCACACGGACGGTCTGACTGGTCTCATTTGGTGCGAAGGTGAGCGTGCCGGTGGTGGAAGTGAAGTCGACGCCGGAAGCAGCCTTGTCTCCGCTGGGCGATTCCGAGGTAGTGAATACCACCGTCACGGTTTGAGCGCTGATTGCCCCCAGCGTGACATTGAATGACATATCGGACGGGCCGGCATTGCCTTCGGTCAGACTGGCGTCGGCGATCGAGATTTCCAGCACGTCATCGTTGGTGATCGTGCCGATGCCGGTGGGAATGGAGATTGGCGTGCTGCCTGAGGCGTTGGAGAGCGTGACGTTGAAGGTTTCGTCGGCCTCGTTCAACTGATCGCCGTTAACGACCACCGAAATCGTTTCGCTGGTGTCGTTCGGAGCGAAGGTGAGCGTGCCGCTGGTTGCCACGTAGTCGGTTCCCGCGGTCGCGGTGCCGGCAGCGGTCGTGGCGAACTCCACGGTGATTGGCACGCCGCTGGCCTGGGCGAGCGACACGGTGAAATTGAAGTTTTTAGTGCCGGCATTGCCTTCGGTCAGCGTGACGTCGTTGATGGAGATTCCCGGAGGTGAATCGTCGTTAATGATCTCGCCGGTGGCCGTGCCGGTCGTTACACCGGCATTCACCGCGTTCGTGAGGCCGACCGTGAACGTCTCGTTCGATTCGCTGGTTGTATCTCCGGTGACGGCTACGTTAATGGTCTTGCTGGTCTCGCCAGGGGCGAAGGTCAGCGCGTTGACCGTTGCCGTGTAGTCGCTGCCGGCCGTGGCGGAGTTGTTCGCCGTCGCGAAATTCACCGTCACTTGCTGGCCGCTCGCGGCGCTCAACTCGACGACGAACGGGAAGTTCTTGGGGCCAGCGTTGCCTTCCGTCAGCGAGACGCCGGCGATCGACAGACTCGGCTGCGGATCGTCGTTGTTGATGGTGGTGGCGCCGGTGCCGTCGGCGATGCCTGCGTTGGTAGCGCCGGAGAGCACCACGGTGAACGTCTCGTTGGCTTCGTTCTTGTTGTCGCCGTTGACGTTGACGATGACGTTCTTGCTGGTTTCACCAGGCGCGAACGTGAGTATGCCGGTGGTGGTGGCGAAGTCGCTGTCGGCGATCGTGGCCGTGCCATTCGTGGCGGTGAAGACTACCGTCACTTGCTGCCCGCTGGCGGCCGACAGGTTCACCGGGAACGTGAAGGCCGTGGTGCCGGGTGAGTTGCCTTCGCCCTGGGCCGGCGCGTCGCCGATGGTCAGGTTCGGTTGCGGGTCGTCGTTCTGAATCGTGCCGGTCGCAAAGCCGTCGGAAATGTCGGCGTTGACCGCGGCCGAAAGCGTGACGGTGAACGTCTCGTTGGCTTCGTTCCTGGTATCGCCGTTGACCACCACCGTGGCAGCTTCGCTGGTGTCACCGGGGGCGAACGTGAGCGTGCCGACGGTCGCGGCATAGTCATTGTCGGCCGTTGTGGCGGAACTATTGCTCGTCGTGTATACGACCGTAATCTGCTGCGAGCTGGCGGCCGGCAGCGTGACCAAGAAGTTGAAGTTGGTTGCGCCGTTGGTTTCGCTCTGCGAGAGATCTGCGATCGACAGACCCGGAGGCCCGTCGTCGTCCTGAATCGTGCCGAGGCCCAGGTTGTCGGTGACATTGGCGTTGACGGCCGCGCCCAGATTAACGTTGAAGGTTTCGGTGCTGGACTCGTCCACCAGATCGGCGACCACGGCGACCGTGATCGGCTTGCTGATCTCCCCCGGATTAAAAGTGATCGTGCCGTTCGTCGTCGTCGCATAGTCCGCAGGCGCGGTCGCCGAGCCGTTGGACGTGCTAAAGGGCACCGTGACTTGCTGGCCGCTGGCGGCCGAGAGCGCAACGGTGAAAGTGAAGTTGGTGGTGCCGCCGGAACTGCCTTCCGCCTGCGTGACATCGTTGATCGAGAGATTTGGCACGGCGTCGTCATTGTTGATCGTGCCCACGCCCAGGTTGTCGGCAATCGAGGCGTTGACGGAGCCCGTTAAGGTAACGTTGAATGTTTCAGGGGCTTCGTTTTTCAGATCTCCCGTGACATTGACGGTGACATTCTTGCTGATTTCGCCGGCGGCAAACGTCAGCGTGCCGTTTGTGCTGGCATAGTCGCCATCGGCGGTGGTGGCGGTGCCGTTGCTGGTGGCGAAGGCGACCGTCACCTGCTGGCCGCTGGCGGCCGAGAGCGTGACCGGCAAATTGAACACCGTGGCGCCGCCGTTGCCTTCCGCCAAGGCCAGGTCGCCAATCGACAGCGACGGCTGCGGATCGTCGTTGCTGATCGTGCCCAGCCCGGTGCCGTCAGCGATTGTCGAACCTCCCGTGTTGCCGCTCAAGACGACGGTGTAGGTTTCATTCGCTTCATTGCGAGTGTCAGGGATGATCGGAACGGTAATCGTCTCGCTTGTATCGCCGATGACGAACGTCAATGTGCCGCTGGTGGCCGTGTAGTCGTTATCCGCGGTGGTCGCGGTGCCGTTCACCGTGACGAACGCCACCGTGATCTGCTGTGTTCCGGCTTGCGACAGCGTGACATTAAACGTGTGCACGCCGCCCGCCACGTTCTCGGCGGTGGTTACGTCGTTGATCGAAATCGCCGGCACCGGCGAGGCGTCGTCATTCTCGATCGTGATGTTAGCGGCCAGGTCGCCGGCTGAGACGTTAACGAGATTCGAAAGCGTGACGGTGAAACTCTCGTTGGGCTCGAAAGTCGTATCGGCCACCACTCCGACCGTGATGTTCTGACTTGTAACTCCCGGTGCAAACGTCAGCGTGCCATTGGTGGTGGCATAATCGCCCGGGGTTGCGGCGCCGCCGGGCGCGGAGGCGAATGCGACCGTGATTTGCTTACCGCTGGCAGCTGACAGCGTCACGGGAAAGATAAAGTTTTTAGTGCCTCCCGTGCTGCCCTCGGTGGTCTGGAAATCGGCAATTGAGACGGTCGGCGCGGCGTCGTCGTCGTTGATCGTCGTCGTGCCCTGGGCATCGTTCAGGGCCGCGTTGACCGTGCCCGACAGCGTGACGGTGAATGTTTCGTTGTCTTCGTCTTTGCCGTCGCCGTTGACGATGACCGTCACATTTTGCGTCAGCGAGCCGCCGGGGCTGAAGGTCAGCGTGCCGCTGGTGGCAGCGTAATCATTATCGGCCGTGGTGGCGCTGCCGTTGCCTGTGGTGAACAGCACGGTTGCCTGCGAAGTCGGATTCAACGAAATCGTGACCGGAAATGTGAACGCCGTCGTGCCCGGTGAATTGCCCTCATTCTGCGCCGGCGCGTCGCCAATCGATATGGTCGGCACCGAGCCGTCGTTGTCGTTGATCGTGCCCACACCTTGTCCATCGGTGATATTGCCATTGAGCGCCGAGAATAAGTTGACAAAGAAGTTTTCCTGAGCCTCGGCCACGGTGTCGCCGCGGACCGTCACGGTAATGTTTTGCGTCAAAGCGCCGCCAGCCGCGAAGGTGAGAATTCCGCTCGTGGGGGTGTAGTCTCGGGGGCCCGACGGTGGGTTGTTCGTCGCCGTGCCGTCCGCGGTGGCGAAATGCAGTTGCACATCATAGTTGTTGTTCGTCAAGGTCACGGCAAATGTCGCAGTCACGTTGCCGGTCTGCGGCGTTGTGGCTTCCGTGACGGTCACGTCGCTGATCGTAATGTTTGGTTTGGGTGCCGGATTCGCCGCAATGATCGAAAGGGACGGCGAAGCCTGGAAGTCGATCTGATTGGCCGGCAGAGGCGTGTTGATATCGCCAAATACAAACACATCGTGCCCCAGCCCGTTGGCAAAGGCTGGCGTGAACACCACGTTGCCTTGTGCCTGCGGAACCATCGCCACAAAAAAAACTGTCTGTTCCGGCTGGCCCGGTACGGTGTCTTGGGTCGTAGCGCCAATTTCGTCGATGCCGATCGCCGCGTCGAGATTGCCGACTCGGGCGATATCAAACGCCGGATCGAACTGCACGGCGTCGTCCAACGATGCCGGCGGGCGAGGATCGGCAGCCGGCTGGAATCGGGCCGGCGTTACGAGACTGCGATTGAAGAGTACGTCCATGTAGACCGAAAACATGCCATCTTCGAATTGTGGCTGGGTATTGCCGGTCTTGACGTCCTGGGCGATGACCTTGATCAGGAAGGCTTCATTCTGATTGACGCTGGAAACCGGGTTGCCCGCGAGGTCGAGCGTTTCAATGCGGAAGATGGCCGTCGGCGGCGGTTCGTTGAGCGCATTAACAACGAACAGCGCGTCCTGCGGCGTGACTTCGCTGTCGCCGGTCACATCCAAGTATTGGGCCTTGGCCGACTCTTGCGAAAGCATGAGCGATCGCGCGCCACCTCCCTGAACAGAGGCAATCAACGATCGGGCGCCGACCCGATTAAGGCTATCAATCAGCATCAGCAAGTCCACCGGCTCGACGCGGCCGTCGGCGTTGACATCGAACCGATTGCTCGGGTTCGTCCACGGGCTGACGTTGCCGCTGTCGGCGGCAAGCATCGAGCGAAGCTCCAAAGTCTCATAGCCGCGCACGAGGAGCGAGAATTTTTTCCGCCCGGTGGACTTACAAGGGACGTGAGGACGTGCACGGCCGCCCGACCGGTTCCGTTTGCTGCTCATGTTGTTCCGCAGTGCTTGTAGGGAATGAGGACGTTGCCAACTCAGTGGTGCGAAAATCCCTGCCGCAGTTTCCCTGCAGTGCCGGCCAAGGGGACGAACTTCCAACGACGACTCAGGTTTACGGTTTCAAGTCGTCGATCGCCGTTGGGTACCTGTCCCCGGTTCTCGCGGCCTTGCCCCCCGCGCCAGCCGATTAATTCAGCCGACCAACATTGCTCCGTTGGCGGCCGTTCGAAGTGCCTATCTCTTTACAGTACACGAAGCCAGATGAGTTTTCAACATACGCAAACCCTTACGGCGAGGCAGAATATGGCGATTCGCTGGACAGTTTGGAGGGATCGTGCGGACAAGAAGGCCCGGCGGGGCGCCCCTTCGGACGCAAGCCGACGCGCGCCGTGAATCGCCACAGCCAATCCGTGTTGAGCGTTCGACAACTGGGAGGGCCGGCTCTGCCGGCTACCGCCATGGCCGCAGAATTGTTCCGTTGTTCAGACTCTGACGCGGACGGCACACGGAGTGTGCCTGCTACGTTGCAAATGGCCGCAAAACGGTTCCGTTGTTCTGACTGCGACAACTCCGAGGCACGATGCGGTCGGAAGTCGGTTCCGCAGATGATTTTCCCCAAAGATCTGGACACACTCGTGAAACCGACTTCCGATCTCTTTCGCGCGACAGCACGCAATCGGATCGGCCGCCGCCTCGGCCGTCCGCGCAGGGCGCAATCACACAGCTCCGGCCGGCGCAGCTGGCCCTGCGGCGGTAAACCGATCGGCCGTGAAATAGTTGGCCAGGACCCCTTGACAGACCATGAATCTTCGGCAAAACTCTATCAGTTGATATTGAGTCTCAGTTGCGTCAGTTTGGTTTCTGGAGCTTCGTGCTGGAGTTTTCAAATGATCACCTGCCGTCCGCAACACGGTTTTTCCTTGGTGGAACTGTTGGTCGTCATCGCCGTTGTCGGCATTTTGATTGCCCTTTTACTACCCGCGGTGCAGGCTGCACGCGAGGCGGCTCGTCGCATGCAGTGTGCCAACAATATCAAGCAACTGGCCCTTGCCGTTCACAACTACGAAAACAGCAACCGCGTGTTCCCGCCCACGTTCTGCTGGAACAAGGTCAGCGGGGACAAGGGGGGGAACTGGTCGGCGCTTGCACGCATTATGCCGTTCGTGGAAGAACTGAGCCTGTATCAGGGGATCAATTTCAAGGTGGATTACAAAACGGTCATGTTTCCGCCCGGCAGCACGACGCCCCTCATGACCAACCGCATTGCCGCGTTCATGTGCCCCTCGGAACCCAACGACACGGCGCGCCTGAACGCCAGCGGAATCCCCGATGCGTATCCTGGGAATTACGTCTTCAACGAAGGTCCGTGGCTGATTTACGACTGGGCCAACAATCGAGGAGGACCGGGGGCCTTCCACCCCAACAGCAGGTTGGCCCACAAAGCGTACATCGACGGCACCAGCAAAACGCTGATGATGTCGGAAGTGAAGACTTTTACCCCGCTGTATCGCGATGCCGGAAGTGTACCCGCCTCCATGCCATCGGACCCGGCTTCTATCTGCGGCATGGGCGGCACCGCCAAAATGGGCCCAACGCCCAACGACAACAGTGGGCATGTCGAATGGGTCGATGGTAAGGCGAATCACACCGGCTTCACCACAACGTTTGCACCCAACACACGTGTCGAGTGCACCAATGGCGCGCTGAAGTACGATGTCGACTGGGTGAATCAACGTGAATCGACGTCGGCTACCATACCGACCTATGCCGCCATTACCGCCCGTAGTCATCATCCAGGGATGGTGAACGCCGCACTCATGGACGGTTCGGTGCGAACCGTCACCGACGAGATAGATATTGTCATTTGGCGCGCACTTTCGACGCGCGCCGGCGAGGAAATCGTGGGTGATTATTAAGGATGCAGGCTCTTCTCACGGCGGCGGGTTGCGCTTAGGGTAACAGGGTATCGTCCGTTCGCGACTTGCCAGAGCCCACGCATGTCTCCGTTTGTTAGTGAAGCCGACCGTGCCCTGGCCGAACAGTTTCTGTTTTCGCGGATCGACTACGAACGCACCCTTGCGATTCCCTACGGCAAGCGCGACTTCAAGCTCGACCGCATGGTGCGGTTTCTGGCCCGGCTGGGCAACCCGCAGGTTGGACTGAACATTGTTCACATTGCCGGCACGAAGGGCAAAGGCTCGACGGCGGCGATGATTGCGTCGGTACTGACAGCGGCCGGATATCGCACGGGTCTGTATACGTCACCGCATCTGGATCGGGTGGAAGAACGGCTGCGGATCGACGGCAGCCAAGTGGCCGGCGACGATTTTGTGGAACTGATTGAGCGCATTCGCCCGATTGTCGCCGAACTGGATGCGGTGGCCGCCGAAGAACTGCCCCCTTCCCATGGGCCGACGTATTTTGAGATCGTGACCGCGATGGCGCTGGTCTACTTTGCCGACAACCGAGTCGATTGGGCCGTCCTGGAAGTGGGGCTGGGAGGCCGGCTCGATTCGACGAACGTTTGCGCCCCCGCCGTTTCCGTCATCACAAGCATTAGCTTCGATCACACCAAACAACTCGGCACGACGCTTGCGGCGATCGCGGCTGAGAAGGCGGGGATTATCAAACCGGGCGTGCCGGTGGTCAGCGGTGTCGTGGCCGACGAGCCACGCGCAGTGATTCGCCAAATGGCCGCGCAGCGTGGCTGCCGGCTCGTCGAGCGAGGGGTGGATTTTGACGTAACCTATCGACCAGGTACGAGGGCCTCGCCCGCGGAACCGTGCAGTTCGATCGACTTTGCTTCCCGCCTGCCGCGGCGCGCGCAATCCCTTCGCAACGTGGAACTGTCGCTGCTCGGTGAACATCAGGCGGCCAACGCGGCGGTCGCGCTGGCGACCCTCGAAGAGTTGCGCGCGCAGGGTTGCCACTTTGACGAGGCCGACGTGCGATGCGGCCTGGCGGGCGTCCGTTGGCAGGCGCGCGTCGAGGTGGTCGGGCAGCGGCCAACCGTGGTGCTGGACGCCGCGCACAACGTGGCCTCGGTCGCGGCATTGCTGAGCACGCTCGATGACAACTTCACGGCGCGGCGGCGCATCCTGATTTTCGCCACGACCCGCGACAAAGACGTTCGCGGCATGCTCGAATTGCTGTTGCCAAAGTTCGACACCACGATCTGCACGCGTTATCAGCAGAATCCTCGCGGCGTGCCGGTGGAAGAATTGCGCCAAGTCGCCGCCGAGCTGGGTGGTACGGATTGCCGTGAGTGTCCCACGTCGCTCGAGGCCTGGCGCGTCGGAAGACAACTGGCCGCAGCCGATGATTTAATCGTCATCACGGGCTCGTTCTTCATCGCCGCCGAACTCGGGGGGCTTGCGCGAACCGGCCCCTGGTGCTGAATATCCTCCAGTTGGGCGCGCAGTCGCACCTTCCTCGATGGGCTGTGAGAAATGTGCTAGCTTTTCTTGTCGTCGGGTTTCTCCGCCGCGTCGCCGGTCTTTTCCTCCACCGGCCCAAGCAGCTTTGCCAGCAGTTCGCCCAGCTTTTCGCCGCGCGCATGGAGCGAGACCACGTTGCCGTCGGCGCCTACAAGAATGACCGTGGGAATTCCCATCACGCCGTACCTGGTCGCCATGGGATTGTTCCAGCCTTCCCCTCCGTTTTCTTCGAACAGAATTGGCCAGGCAATTGCGCGCTCCTTGATGAACGTCTCGAGCGTCTCGCGGTCTTGGTCGAGACTGATGCCCACGACCTCAAAACCATGATCGTGGTATTTTTTGTAGTTGTCCAACAGGTTGGGCAGTTCGGCGATGCAGGGTCCGCACCAGGTGGCCCAAAAATCGACCAGCACCACTTTGCCTTTGAGCGTTGCCGGGTCGAACGGCTGGCCGTCCATCCCCGTCCCTGAGATTTCAATCGGCTTGCCGACGAGTTCCAACCTTCGCACCACACCTTCGAGCTTCGCGGCGTACTTCACCACGTCCTGGTTGGTGCTCTTGGCAAGGATCTCGGCAAAATCGTGATATGCCTGGACTGCCAGTTCGTCGGTCTTGCCTGAGTATTCTAATGCCTGCGCGATGCCCAGCGCAACACGCACCATGCTCATGTCGTCGGGCGCGTCGGCGAGCTGCTGAGTTACTTCGGCGAGCAGTTCTTCTGCGCCGGTCGCGTCGCCTATCATCAGCTTGCGAGCGCGCAGCTGCAACAGGATCGATTGCCCCTGCTTCGCCAGATCGGCGTCGGAGCCTTGCTGCAGTTCTTCGGCGAGTCGGCTGAGCTGTTCCTCGGCAGCCTTCTGGCCAAATTGGCTCAGGCGGCTGAGCGCTTCGAGTTTCGTGCGAACTGCGGCCGCACGCGTCTTGTCGTCTGGATCGGAGGCAAGGATCTTGTCTGCCGCGCTGACCATCGCGGTGTGGGCGCGTTTCATGCTTTCGATCATTTCCGCGCGATTCGCGCCGCGCGGCCGCATTCCGCGCAATTGGTCGATGAACTGAAGTAATTCCTCCGCCGTGGCCTCCGGCACCTGGTAGGGGTCCGCTTCGGCAGGCTCGGATGCAGCCGGCTCATCGCTCGACGTTTCGTCGGCTTCCTTGGCCGATTCTTGCCTGGCCGGATCCTCGGCCAGGGCAACCCGAATTGAAGCGCCAGGCAAACAGCAGAGGGCGATCAACAACAGCGACAACAGCGTGCGAGTGATCATCGCATGGTCCTTGGATTGACAAGTGTCGAAACAGCAACGTCCGATTCCACGCGGCGAGCAGCATGTAGCGTATCGGGTCGAGCAATTTCCAGCAAACCAGCCGCCGAAATGCCATCACGGGCAAAGTCAGGGGGGCAGTCACATTTTCCCGGAATCCCGTTGGGCAACCAGCCGGCAGGACGAGCGCCTCTCTTGAATTCTTCGGGAAAATCACGGCCGATCAGTTTTTGCGGTTGGACGCCAAACCCCCTCCCAGAGCGATTCGCGTGACGGTCCTTCGCCACGACCGACGAAGATGAAGTGAATGTCACTGCCCCCTTGTTCACGGTGGCTGGAATCCTGGCCTGGCAGCTTAGCAACCAGGAACGCGACAGCCCAGCGACGAGCTGTTAGGGCGGTGGGGGGTTGCGACCCCGAGGTTGGCGAGCATGGTGCGAAGCAGCTCGATCGGCAGTCCGACCACGTTCGACTCGCTCCCCTCGACAATGTGTAGCCAACCAGGACGGTCCTGATATCCGAACGCTCCCGCCTTGCCTTCCCAAAGTCCACTCGCCAGATATTCTTCAAGCTGCGATTCGCTGGAGAGGTCCATGCGCAGCGTGGTGCGGTCGACCTGAACGTGAGTCTCGTCGGAACAAAGTGCCCGTAAACAAAGGCCGCTGTAGACACGATGTTCTCGTCCACGCAGAAGGGTTAGCATCGATCGGGCATGCGACGCATCGGCAGGTTTTCCCAGGATTCGTCCGGCACATTCCGCGACCGTGTCGCAGCCAATGATGATCGTATCGAACGTGCTGCTATTGGGGGTTCCAGCCCTGGCATGGCGCAAACGATGGACTACATCGCTTGCTTTCTGGAGCGCCAGGCGAGCCACCAATTCCGGCGGAGTTTCATGACTGCAGACACCGCATTCGGCCGTGGAAGCTGGCGTGATTTTCTCGAACGAAAAGCCGGCTTCCTGCAAGAGCTCTCGACGTCGGGGCGAACTACTGGCAAGAATCAGTCGGGGCATAAACTTGTCAAGACTCGTCAGGGGATGAAAGGCATCGATTGCTCCCGCTGGCTCTCATTGTAGGCATTCTAATCTGGCGCTGGAATCGACCCTGTGACTACACCTCCACTGAACGTGCTGTACGAGGACAATCACTTGTTGGCGCTCGTGAAGCCCGCGGGGCTGCCGACCATCGGCGTTGCCGAACACGAGCCGAGCCTGGCGAAGTTGGCCAGGCAGTATCTGAAGGCCAGGTACCGCAAGCCCGGCAACGTGTACCTGGGCGTGACGAGCCGGCTTGATGCCCTGGTCTCAGGCGTTGTGTTGTTCGCCCGCACGTCGAAAGCGGCCGCCCGGCTGATGGAGCAGTTTCGTGGTCACACGGTCGAAAAGATTTACCTGGCGGTGGTTGAAGGTTTCGATCTGCCAGCTCGAGCGACCTGGGAAGATTGGATTGCCAAAGTCGAAGCGCGGCGCCGCATGGAAGTTGTCGGGCCCGAGCATCCGGGCGCACAGCTTGCGCGGCTCGCCGTTCGCAAGGTTGCGGCAACCGTCGATGCCTCGCTTGTCGAGGTGCACTTGCAAACGGGTCGCAAGCACCAGATACGGTTGCAGTTGGCATCGCGCGGGCACCCGGTGGTCGGCGACCGAAAATATGGCAGCCAGCGAGACTTTGCTGCGGGGATTGCCCTGCATTCGACCCGATTGACGGTCGACCATCCGACGCGGCACGAGTCGATGACGTTTGCCTGCCCACCCCCTGCGACCTGGCGTGTTTTCGATTGGGGAAGTGCTCTCAGAGACTGGGATTAGCCGACCCTGGCGAATCTGCCATGGATACGCCAGAATTGGGATGGAGCGCCGGCGCGGGGAAGCAGGCCTGGAGCAGGTGCCTCAATCTCCGCCAGCGTGGTTTCCATGCTCAACGAGTGTCTGCTGTGGACGATCGCGCCCCACCCATCACGTTTCGTGCCGCTGCCGTCGCCAGCCGGCTGCTCACGCAGGAGCAGCTTCGGGAGGCCGAAGACGCCGTACGCGCCGACCTGGGCCAGGGGAACACACAGGTCCTGGTCGAAGAGCCCCAGCTCATCAAGAAATTGCTCGCGCTTGGACGGCTCAACAAGTGGCAGGTCGAGCAACTCAAGCTGGGTCGCACCAGGTTTACGCTCGGCCCTTATCTGGTGACGGATTCCATCGGCCGCGGCGGCATGGGTGAAGTCTATAAAGCGGTGCACACCATGATGGGTCGCTTGGAAGCCATCAAGGTGCTGCCGCGAAGCAAATCCACGCCGGCGGCCATCGCCAGCTTCACGCGCGAGATCCGTGCGCAGGCCCAGATGGACCACCCCAATCTGGTGCGCGCTTTGTATGCCGGGCACGACGGCAACGTGTACTATCTGGTGACTGAGTATGTGCCCGGTACCGATTTACGCAAGTTTGTCCGCGCTCGGCAGCGACTGACGATGAGCGAAGCCGCCACGATCATCTCGCAAGCCGCCAAGGGACTGGCCTACGCACACAGCCGCGGCATGGTGCATCGCGACATCAAGCCCGGGAACCTTCTGGTCACGCCCGACGGTCAGACCAAGGTCTCCGACTTGGGATTGGCAGGTTTTCTGGGGGATGGCGATGCCGAGGATCCACGCCAAGGCAAGGTTGTCGGCACGGCCGATTATCTTGCGCCCGAGCTGATTCAGGATCCGACGGCGATATCGCCGGCGATTGACGTGTACTCACTGGGCTGCACCTTGTACTACGCCGTAACAGGCAAGGTTCCGTTTCCCGGCGGAACCACGCGCGAGAAGGCCCAACGACACGTCGAACAGGCGCCGCTCAAACCTAGCCGCATCAGTCCCGATTTGAGCGACGAGTTCGTGGAAGTCATTGCGTCGATGATGGAAAAAGATCCGACCAGGCGCATGCAAACGGCCAACGAAGTGGCCGAGCGACTGGCTCCCTGGGTGCGAGACGCGGTCGCCAATGCCGTCGCCGATGCGGAATTTGGTCCCGCTCCGCCCGATCTTAGCGCTGCTCCCTCGGGAATGGGTGACACCGATTCCGGCTTTCTCTACGGAGCGGATCTGTCGGAAGGCGTCAGCCAAATTTCGCAGGGCACCGATCCGTTTGCCTCGGCCTCCGAGGAGACGCTACCGGACGAGGCGCGTCGCCGCGGGCGCAGGGTCCGTGAGCCAGTCACGGTGCCCAATTCCGTGGTCCTGTTCACGCTAGGCCCAATCGTCGTGGTTTCGCTGGTGCTGTTTTTTTGCATGCTTCTGGCCGGGGTCGGTAGTCGGCTTTGAAGGGGGAATCGCGCCGCGTATTGCGTATCGACACAAGAACTCCGACCCCGCCGGCAGGACGATGGTAAGGTCCTCGCAGGTCGGATTCTCCATCCGACCCGTGTCTGGAAGTGGGTTGCAAGTGGCACGGGACCGATTGAAAATCCCTCCTACTGGCCGACCCGGCAATCGTGCTGCCCCCCCTGGCACGGCCAATCAGTTGTTCAAACTGCCTGGCTGTGACCCCGTTCGCGCATTCCTTGACAAGGCGAAGCCCCTGGGCTAACAAGGTCGCTGGCGGGATGTTCGGTCACAGGTCGGCGGCGCCCGAGGGTGCTCCACCATCGTTTCGTTCCCAGCGAGAAAAAATACATGCTTGCCAGCGTTGCCCCGGAATGTCTGGACGCCCTGACGATCCAGTTGCACGGCCTTGGCCTTGCCATGCCCTGGCTGGCTCCCCCATCGACGCTCGTCTGCGAAGCCATCGATGAGGACCCACCGGACGAAAACAAAGAAAGTGACGACAAAGACGACGAGGATGACGATTTCGATGAAATCGATATCGGTGGCGTTGAGCAGATCGAAACGCCCGACGACTTCGACGACGACGATTTCGACGACGATTTCGACGACGATTTCGAGGAGGAATGGGAAGACGATCTCGACGAGGATGAAAACGAGTCGGACCTGGAGGATGACGGGTAACGTGGGGCCATGATGGGTCTGGCGTGCGTTCTCGCGGACCCCTGCCCACGCCGCGCGCGTGACTTGCCATTTCGAGGGTGCCCGCGGCTGGAGTACTGACGCGTGCCCGCCAACTTTTGCCCCATGCTTGACCTGTTCGTCAGAATTGAGGAAGCCGCGGCGTTCATCCGGAAGCGCTGGAGTTGTGCGCCGCGAGTCGGCATTATTCTTGGCACGGGCCTGGGCGGACTAGCGCAGCAGATCGAAGTTGAGGCCAGGCTGGCCTATGATGAAATCCCCCATTTCCTTGATTCCACGGCCACCAGCCATGCAGGTCACCTGGTCTGCGGCAAACTGCAGGGCGTCTCCGTCGTGGCCATGCAAGGTCGTTTTCATGCTTACGAAGGCTACCCGCTGAAGTTGGCCACGCTGCCGGTGCGCGTCATGAAGGCCCTCGGCGCGACGCTGCTGATTGCCTCGAATGCCTGCGGCGGGCTCAATCCGCACTACGCCGCGGGGGACATCATGGTGATGGATGACCATATCAATCTGATGGGGCTCAACCCGCTGATCGGCATCAACGACGACCGGCTCGGTCCGCGATTTCCCGACATGTGCGAACCCTACGATTTAAAGCTCGTCGAAAAGGCGCTGGAAATTGCCCGCCGCGAGAACTTTGTCTGCCATCGCGGTGTCTACGCGGCGGTCACCGGCCCCAACCTGGAAACGCGGGCCGAGTACCGGTTCTTGCGTTGGATCGGTTCCGACGTCGTGGGCATGTCAACCGTGCCCGAGGTGATCGTCGCTGCGCATTGCGGAATGCGGTGCATGGGCATATCGATCATCACCGACCTCTGCCTGGCCGACGCCCTCAAGCCGGCCAACATCGAGGAAATTGTCGCCACTGCAAACGGTGCGGAATGGAAATTGCGCGCCATCGTGCTGGGGATTCTGGAGCAGGAGGCGGCAGCGCAGCCGCCAGGCACCGCCTGACGAGTTACGCGCGGCCGATCCGTTTTCGTGCGCTCATGCGGAGTCGTCGCTGTTTGAACAAAGGATCGGGCCTGACGAGTTTCGCGGGAAAGACATGCCGTTATAATGAATCGTCGATCATGCCGACGCGTGATCGCCTCACAAGGGACATGCTTCAACCATGACACGGGTCGCCATTCTCGGGGCTACCGGATATACGGCCCTCGAACTGATCAAGATTCTGCTGCGGCATCCCGAGGTGGAAATCACCGCCGTCACCAGCCGCAGCGACGGCAATCCGCACATTGCCAGCGTGCATCCGCAACTGGGCCGGCGGCTCGATCTTCGGCTGGAAGACCTCACGCCGACGGGGGTGGCCTCACGGGCCGATTGCGTGTTTAGCTGCCTTCCACACGGGGTCACGGCCACGGTCATGCCAGACCTCCTGGCCACGGGGGTCCGCGTGGTGGATTTCTCAGCCGACTACCGACTGAATGATCCTGAAACGTTCGCCCATTGGTACGGCGAAAAGCATCACGACCCTGCGCGCCTCGGCAAGGTTGTGTACGGACTTCCCGAGTTTTTCCGCGAACAGATTCGCGCGGCGCAGTTGGTCGCCAACCCGGGTTGTTATCCCACGTCGTGCATCTTGCCACTTGCGCCGCTGGTGAAAGCCGGTCTGATTGAGACTTCGGACATCATCTGCGACAGTAAGAGCGGCGTCTCAGGCGCCGGCCGCACCCCCAAGCTGACGACGCACTTTCCCGAGTGTAACGAAGGCCTGTCGGCCTACAATATTGGCCGTCACCGCCATACTCCGGAGATCGAGCAAATTATTGATCGGGCGACGGGCAAACAGGTCAGCGTAATTTTCACGCCGCACCTGGTGCCCATGGATCGCGGCATTTTGACGACTGCCTACGCAATTCCCACCGGCGCGCTAACCGAACAGCAGGTATTCGAAGCTTGGCGCGACTGTTACGCCGACGAACCGTTCGTGCGATTGGTCGAGCATTTGCCGGGCACCAAGGATGCCATGAACACCAACTATTGCGACATGACCGCCCGAATCGTTCGCGGCCGACTGCTGACCATCAGCGTGCTTGACAACCTGATCAAAGGGGCAAGCGGCGTGGCTGTTCAAAACTTCAACCTGATGTTTGGATTTCCAGAAACCATGGCGCTTGGGTAACTTTCAAGCCGCGACCGGTGGTCGCGGCGACGCCACGTAAGGATTTGTTTGTCACGTTCCTCGACCAACCGTCGCGGCTTGATATATGGCCAGCCTGCTTCCCAAGTCATATCGTTTCGCCGGTGTGCAATGCGGCCTCAAGCCGGGCGCGGATAAGCTCGATCTGGCGCTCGTCGTCAGCGATCAACCCGCGAACGCGGCGGGGGTTTACACGCAGAATCGCGTCTTCGCCGCGCCTGTGGCGTGGGACCGCTCTCGCACACCGGGCGAGAATTTTCGCGCGGTCATGATCAATTCCGGCAACGCCAACGCCTGCACGGGTGACCGTGGCTTGCGCGACGTAGCGGAATCGACCCGACTCGTGGGCCGAGCCGTCCAATCGCTATCGGATCAGGTGCTGGTAATGTCCACGGGAGTCATCGGCCGCTTCTTACCGATGGACGCCCTGGCCAGGGGCATTCAGGACGCTGCCGGAGATCTCGCCGCCGACGCTGCCGCGCTTTCGCGCGCGGCGATGGCCATCATGACCACCGACACGGTCCCCAAGTGCGCGAGTCGCTCTGGCACGATCGGCGGAGTTGAGATCACGGTCTGCGGGGTCTGCAAAGGCGCGGCGATGATCGGCCCCCACATGGCCACGATGTTGGCCCTGCTGATGACCGACGCGGCAATCGCGCCCGCCAACCTGCAAGAGACACTCAGTGACGTCGTGGATGAGACCTTCAATTGCATCAGCGTCGATGGCCACGTCAGCACCAACGACACGGTTTTGCTCTTGGCGAATGGCGCCGTTGGCGGTCCTTCGCTGACGGGCGCCAATCTGAATTCCTTCCAAGAACTGCTCCGTCAAACCTGCGCGGAACTTGCCCGCATGATTCCCGCGGACGGCGAAGGGGCAACCCATCTGATCGAAATCAACGTGGCAGGCTGCAAGACTCGTGATGCTGCCCGGCAGATTGCCCGTTCGGTCGCCGACAGCCCTTTGGTGAAGACGGCCATTCATGGGGCCGACCCTAACTGGGGACGAATCATTTCCGCGGCTGGCTATGCGGGCATCGAATTTGACCCGGCCGGCGTTGATCTCGATCTCAACGGATTCGCCCTCTGCCGCCTAGGAGCGCCTGTTGGCTTTGATGCCGCCGCCGTGAGCCAATCAATGCGCGATCACCGCGAGACAAATATCCTGCTGCAGTTTCGCGAGGGGCACGCCGGCATCCGCTTTTGGACCGCCGACCTGACCGCCGAATACGTGCATCTCAACGCCGACTACACCACATGAAGCAACCGGCGCTCAATCGGATGCGATGGGGCGCGCTTGCGTTCGGCGTCATAACCGTGGCGGCCGTCGTGGGCTATCGACTTCTCGGCCGCGATTGGATCGACGCCTGGTACATGTTTGTGATCACGGTCGGTACGATCGGCTTCGGCGAACATAGCGAACTCGGAAACACGGAGAAACTCTTCACGATTGCGGTGATCATTTTCGGCATCAGTGCCGCGTCGTACTTTTTAGGAGGCTTTTTTCAAATGATGGTCGAAGGTGAAATCAACAATGCGTTGAAGGAGAGCCGCATCAGTCGCGGAATCGAACGCACCGATCAGCATGTGATCGTCTGCGGCTATGGACGGATGGGAAGGATCCTCGCACACGACCTGCACCACGCCAACCAGGCTTTGGTCGTGCTGGATAATGATCCGCAAATGATCATCGAAGCGCAGACGGCAGGATTTCTGGCGCTCAATGGCGACGCCACCGAAGAAGAATCGCTGCTGGCGGCCGGCATTCAGCGGGCAAAATGCCTCGTGACCACGCTGCCCAACGACGCGGCTAATGTTTTTATTGCACTGACTTCGAGAAACCTGCACGGATCGCTGCAGATTATTGCTCGCGGCGAGCAGCAGTCGTCGCAAAAAAAGTTGCTCCAGGCCGGCGCGAACCGAGTCGTCTTGCCGGCTGCGATCGGCGCGCGGCGGATCGCGGCGATGATCACCCACCCGTCGATGGTCGAACTCATGGAACTCGTGGCTGGAAGAAGTCTGCTCGACGTGGAGGTGGCTGAGCTCAACGTCGCCGACCGCAGCGGGATCATCGGAAAAACCGTCGTCGACATCGAAGCCCGCCGCAAACACCAACTGCTCGTCGTCGCCATTAAGCACGCCGGCGGACCCATGGTCTTCAATCCCGACAACGACGAAAAATTCGCGCCCGGCGATGTGCTCGTTGTCATGGGCCGCGTCCCGGACATCGCCAGGTTCCAGCATGAGAATGACTTGTAGTAGCGAGAACCAGGCTTAATGCCAGCAGGCCCGTTTCAGAGTTTGAGCCGGCCAGGCCGTGGTGCGCATGGAAGGCCAGGCAAGCTGCGTGGGCTTTCTGCCGACGGGTCCGGATAGTCAAGTCGTGCCGATTCTGCGGACGACGCTAGGAATTGTCGCACCGCGCTGGTGACACGCATGTCGCTAGCAGGGTGCCACTCATTTCTCGCCATTCGACACACGCTCTTTGCAGGGACGCATCATGTCATCGAAGAATCTCGGCCCGATTTCGTTTATGGCACGCACGATTCACACGATCTTCGCCGATCCTTCACCGCAACCGCGACGCAAGAAACGACCCTCCCAGAAGCTTAGGCTCGAAGGGCTGGAAGATCGCGCCATGATGGCCAGCGATCTGGCGGCCATCAGCGGACTCGTCTACCGCGACCTTACGGGCAATGGATTCAATGCCGGCGAACAGGTCGCGGGCGCCACGGTGCAGCTCTATCGAGACAACGGCGACGGCGTGCTCAACACCGGCAGCGACGCCCCCGTTGGCTCGATGTCCACGAACAGCGAAGGCAATTACCGCTTCGATCAACTGACCGCGGGGGGCTACTTCGTGCAGCAGCAGCCGATCACGTTTGGCAATATCACGCTGGCCGCGAAGACAAGTTCGCTCATCTTGATCACGGCCGCCGATGCCGACGGCACCGTCAACACGGTCATCGATTCGTTCGATGCCACACAGCAAATTGCCAAGGCCACCTCGTCGGTCAAAACGAATTCGTCAAATCTGGCCGCTCCAGAAGCCATTGGCGGACATCGCAAGCTGGCGGTGGCGCTCGATCAGAATGTCGGCACCGTGGCGCTCACCGTGCATGATCCCGACAGCGGGCTGACCGTGCTCGATTACAGTTCGACGTCAACCGCCAGCGGTTCGCGACGCGTGACGTGGGACGGCGGCAGCGGCGCGGGTGACACGCTCAACGCCGCGGGACTCGGCGGCATCGATCTCACCCAAGGGGGTCTCAACACGGGCATTGCCACGGTGATCGGAGCCGACAAGCTGGGTATGATCACTCTGAGACTGTATTCCGACGCAAACAATTTTTCGTCCGCGACGGTGGAGATTCCCAACACGGGCGGCGCGGCGACGGCCCAGGTCTACGTTCCCTTTAGCGGCTTTGTGGCGGCGGGCGGCAATGGCGCCACGCTCACCAGCATCGGCGCGATCCAGCTTGACGTGGCTGCGAACACCACTGCGGCCGACGGGCAAATCGATGCCATCGACGCCATCGGCCCCACGGTCAAGACGCAGAACTTCGATAATTTGACCGCGGATCTTGAGCTCACCAAGACGGTGAACAATCCTGCGCCGAATCTCGGCGGCAATGTGACCTTTTCCATCACCGTGGGGAACACCGGCGGTCTGAACGCCACCGGCGTACGCGTCAGCGACGTACTGCCGGCGGGACTGAGCTACGTGTCCTCGACCGCGTCGCAAGGTTCTTACGAATCGGGCACCGGCGTATGGACGGTGGGCAACGTCGACAAGGGGGCCAGCAAGAACCTGCAGATCACGGCCACCGT